>CALCTI010000277.1 GCA_937894105.1 uncultured cyanobacterium | reverse complement strand
CTGGGTCAAATATTACGTATACTGGCACCCGCAACACCCGTTCATAAAAGAACCATTTTCCTGGGGAGTAAGTGGGCTTGATGGAATATTCGGTGCCTTCGGTATTGGAAATAAATTCCATGACCACTGCCGGAATAGAACCTTGAATTTGAGGGGTGTAGCTACGCACAACGTCTTCTTTGGGGACTCGCAGTTCAGGGATAAACGCCCAGTCAGGAGCTTTGACGACGATGCGACCGTTGAGGGTGGCGCAGATGCCGTAGTTGGTGCAGGTGAAATTGGTGTCGCCCAGTTTGCCAGTGGTGGAGAGGGCATCGGTGAGGGCCGCAGCCAGGGCGGGCTGGTTAATGTTATCCACAGGGTCGCTAGGCAATACATAGTCGTCGGGAAGCAGCTCCCAGGCGATCGCCATGGAATTGGATGGGGGAGTGGTTACCGGTTGGGAAACAGATTGGGACGGGGAGACAGTCATGGTCGTCTGACCTGTTGATAGGTCTTTTGAGTACGCCTTTCACTTCACTATATTCACTGTAGACGACGGCAAATAAATGATGAGAATAGGTATAGGATTTGGCAGTTGACCGCTAATGCTTTGACCGCGCCCCTTCCCTGCCCAAATCTACTTGCTTAAACCTATGAGCGATCGCCTGATCCGAGCCATTGCCGCCGACGGTGGAATCCGCGTTGTTGGCACCATTACGACCCAACTGACCGAAGAAGCCCGCTGTCGCCATGGTTTATCGCGGGTAGCAACGGCGGCATTGGGGCGCACCATGGCGGCAAGTTTACTATTGGCGTCGAGCATGAAACACCCCGACTCCCGCGTCAATTTGCAATTTAAAGGGGATGGTCCCTTGAGGGGAATCCTGGCCGATGCGGGGTTAGACGGTACGGTGCGGGGCTATGTGGGCAATCCCACGGTGGAGGTGCCGCCCAAACCCAATGGCAAATTGGATGTGGGCGCGGCAGTGGGGCGAGGGTTGCTCCATTCGGTGCGAGAGTTGGGCTACGGGCATCCGTTTTCCAGTTCCACGGAAATCATCACCGGTGAAATTGGCGACGATGTGGCGAACTTTTTAATCAATTCCGAACAGACCCCCTCGGCTATTTCGCTCGGGGTGTTTGTGGATAATTCGGGGGTGACGGCGGCGGGAGGATTTATGATTCAAATTCTCCCAAAAGCGGCGCTAGAAGAGGAATTAGTAACCACATTAGAGTCACGTATTGGACATTTATCGGGCTTCACCACGCTGCTGCGAGAGGGGCGATCGCTCCCGAATATTTTCGATATCTTGATGGGGGATATGGGCGTAAAAATCTTCCCCGATGATCAGGAGGTTAAATTCTACTGCGGATGTTCGGGCGATCGCATGTTAAGCGCGTTAAAACTGCTAGGAATTGAAGAACTTCAAGACATGATAGAAAAAGACAATGGAGCCGAAGCAATCTGTCATTTTTGCAATGAAGTGTACAGGGTAAACAGTAATGAATTGCAAGAACTTATTCAGGAACTTCGGGAAAACGAAAGCGTAACCCAGTAGGTGCCGTAACAGCAAACTTTGAAATGACCAGATTGAACTTTATTGACTGTTCTTATTCAGGAAAAGTTTATTCAGGGAATGCTTACATTAATTCAAGAATTATTTGACCTAATGATTTTCTATTTGGTTCGCCAATCGTCTGCTTACACAATTGTCAATTATTTGGAATCGTGGGGAATTGAAACGACTACCTCTTACATTCGACCTTTATTTTATGAGCAACTTTGGCAGATGAAAAAGCTGCCAATAGGCACCTATATTTTCTCGGATATTGAACGTCTTAATCCCGAAGAGGCGGAAATGACCGCCAAGATTTGGGAGCAATTAGCGAATTCAGGAAAAGGAATTCGTCTGCTAAATCATCCCACCCGCTCAAAACGACGCTACGAACTTTTACGGACTTTATACCTAAAAGGACAGAATCAGTTCAATGTTTATCGTCTAACAGAATATCGTCAACCGGAAAAATTCCCTGTTTTTATTCGAGGTGAAAACGATCACCGTGGAAACCGTACGTCGCTAATCAATACCCCTGCGGAACTAGACCAAGCCATACATCAACTTTCAGAAACAGGACAAAGTTTAGAGAATAAAATTATCACCGAGTTTTGTTCCACTGCAGATAAAGAAGGGGTTTTTAGGAAATATTCATCCTTTATTCTTGGCGATAAAATCATCCCTCGCCATCTTTTCTTTAACTATAAATGGATGATTAAAAGCCCTAAATTGGTCGAGGAAGACAATCTCTTAGAGGAAGAGAAATATGTAAAAACCAATCCTCATGAATCTTTGATCAAGGATATTTTTCGATTGGCAAAGATTGAATACGGTCGTATTGATTACAGTTTGATTGACGGCGTTCCTCAAGTTTGGGAAATCAACACTAACCCTATGAGCTTAGGTATAAAGGACATGACAAATGAGCTGCAAAAAAAACGAACGGCAACTCATAAGCATTTCGCTCATAATTTTGCCCTAGGGTTCGAGGAAATTAATGATGAAAGGCCTTCATCGGTTAAAATCTCATTCTCTTATGGTACAAATCAATACCGAGACTCTTACGCCGTAAAGCTAGCCAAAATCTTGCCTTTGTTTTTACTTAAGCTTCTCCCCTTCCCTTATCAGCTAACTGCCCGTCTTAAAGTTAGAACTTGGCTGAAAAATCTTAAGCGATAGCTAAAATACTTTTCTCTTATTGGATTAAAGGTAAGAGAACATTGGAAGAGAACTTTATTCAAGAATATGGGTTTTAGCGTACAGAAAGAAATCAATACCATGTGAGTCTTGAAAGGTTTCTTCTTTGGCTTTTCCTAGGCACTTAAAGCCCAATTTTTCAATTGCCTTACTTCGATAAGAAGGTACTTGCAAAATAATGGACTGGGCATTAGTTTGCATCGCTTTTTGAAGCCTAGCTAAGTCTAATTTCCGAGCAATTCCACTTCTTTGATAGAGAGGACTAACGACCAGCCGACTCATCATGGCTATGGGGCTGGGCAGGTTTCTTACCAATTCTTGAATCTCTTCAAAATCAGGAAGATCAACAACATTTTTATGGATGCATAAGCGAGCCGAAGCAATCAATTGATTTTCTTCATTCATAACAACCCAGTGAAAAGCATGGAGGTCATGATCATCGCGCCATTCTTCTCCTGAGAAAGCTTTGTCTTTAAGCTGGTTTGACCATACCTGAACCCTCAATTTACCAATGGCATTTAAGTATGAGCGGTCAATCTCCGGAGATAACATTTTGATTTCCATCATTAAGACCACAGTTTGAGACTACGATCAGGCATTAAGGAAATCCAAGAACCAACGGCAATTCGATTTTGAGCAGGTAGGACAGTATGGTAATTCTGAGAATTGAAGATTATCAATTCACCTAAAACTGGCTTGACAGTAATAGACGGAATATTAGATATAATTTTTTCGTCATGGTAATAAGTTCCTTTAACTAAGAGTTGATCATCTTCTTCTTGCCATAACCTATCCCATATTCTCAGTTCTCCGCCTGTGTTGGGTACGCGAAGATAAAAATTCCAAGAAAGTTGAGCGACCATTTCTGCGATCGCCCAATCGAGTGCTCCGAGAAGGGGAAAATCACTATGGATTGGAGTTTTTCCCGTCCTTAATTTGGCGACTCCAGCAAAATAACGCCCATATCCTTCTTCCGTAAGAATATCCACCTCGGTGAAATATTCTCTTAAGATCTCCATCACTTTTAAGGTGGGATTAAAAGTGGTTTCGCACACCTTAATTAAGTTAGACCAAGCTCCTTCTACTAGGCGGAAGTAGTTGATTTTTCCACCAACTGTACCCTGTTCATACTGACTGATACCTAATCGAGTTACGGTTTTCACCGAGTTTGATCGAGCGGCAAATTGTAAAAAACGTTCGGCAAGTTCTTCTGCTTCTTCCGTTGTTCCAAAGTTAGGAATACGAATTAAAGGAATTGTATTGTTGATCAAACCGGACAGGTTTTCTTGGGTCAAAGGGTAAGCGTCAAAACTTTTCCACATAAGTCTGATTCTATTGGATTTTACTTGGATTTTGCTTGGATAAACTGCAAGAGTATAGGGTATTAAAAGAAAAACTAATAGGAATAATCGATATTTAATTAGGGGCTGTTATTAATTTAATGCCAACCTTATTAATGCCAAACTTAATAGCGGTAAAGGCGTCAGCTCCCCATGTTTTTTATTCCAAAGGGCATCTATTTCCCACGATCTATGGAGAGCTGCACCATACGCTCCAAGGCTTGATCCATGGTTGCTTCTGGGTCGAGTAAATTATTAACCTCAGTGGCACGCCACCAGTGCGATCGCCCATACTCCGCCGAATCAAGCTGAATCATTTCCGCTTCAGCGTCCGTTAACTGCAAGCGATAGGTCAAATTAACACTATGGAGACCGTGTCTTATTGGGGGCTGGCTGCGTTCGGAAAAACGGGTAGAAAATACGCCGATAAAGTCCAGACGATTCTCCTCAATCCCCGCCAGCCCAGCTTCCTCTTGCAACTTACGCTGTACCGCTTCAAGGGGCGATTCCCCATGAAGCATCCGTCCGCCAATCACCCACCAGTGGGGGCGAGGTGGCTGATTACGTTTTCCCAAAAGGATGCGATCGCCCCAAACCAGCACCACATCCACGCAGGCAATAACCAGCACGTCCAATGCCTGCCCGTATCTCTCAGAGTCTAAGAACGCCCTTGGAAACGGAGGCAACCCTTCGGAAAAATGCGACACCTCTGAACCATTCATACGCCCCTACCCATAAAAACAATCAAAAAAAGAGCAGACCAAAATTAGTCCACTCTTTCAAATTAAAAGGTCAAAGGGTATTAAAAGGTCAAAGGGTGTTTATCGCTGTTGATGTTCCCTTGCGGCACCCTCTAACGGAAAAGCCCTGTGCACAGGCAAAGCTCAGCTTATGAACTACCGGTGAAAATGATATCAGGGAACTTGGCTTTTGCTTCGGAATAAGGACGCTTACGACCTTCTTCTTGCCAGTAGTTGATAATTTCAGTGGCTCGGTTTAGCAAGCTGACCCGTTCAGCCTCAGAAATCCAGTGCTTCGCTTCCATCTCGGTCTTCAACTGTTCCCAAGCGTCGTTGCGTGGCCAGAAAAAGTATGACGTAAGGGGACTAGACCCTTTACCCACAACTTGGTCAACGGCTAAGGCAACGTTATCTTCTAACCACAAGACTTTTAGGATAAATCGGGCAGTGATACCTTCTGGGATGGTGGTTTCTTCAGTAGACATAAATTACGTATTATTTATCGGTCGGGTGGGTCGTGGTGATCGCCACGGCATTCTATATTACCCCACGAAGGTTTTAACAATAAAGTCAGAATCTGTTCAAAGAAAGCCTGAAATCTTAGGGCAGACTATGGGCAATTCCTTCAGTATTTTTGCTGTTTCCCACAGTATTCTTCCGCCCTATGGTTCTTTCTTCGTCGCTTCCGGTTGTTGTGTTTGATATTGATGGTGTGGTGCGGGATGTGAGCCATTCCTACCGACGGGCGCTGGCGGATACGGTGGAGCATTTTACCGACGGGGCGTTTCGACCGACGATGACCGATATTGATGAGCTGAAGGCGGAGGGGGAGTGGAATAACGATTGGCTGGGATCCCAGGAGCTGGTGTATCGCTATTTTGAGTCCCAAGGGCGCGATCGCCCGTCCATGGACCTGGATTACGATACTATTGTGGATTTTTTCCAGCAGCGTTATCGCGGTCCTAATCCTGAGGATGCGTCCACGTGGACCGGCTACATTCGCGATGAGCCGCTGCTGGCGACACCGGAGTATTTGGATAGTTTGACGACGGCGGGTATTGCTTGGGGCTTTTTCAGTGGGGCGACGCCGGGGTCGGCGAAATATGTGTTGGGCGATCGCCTGGGAATTAAGGATCCGGTGTTGGTGGCGATGGGGGACGCGCCGGACAAGCCGGATCCCACGGGGCTTTTTCAGGTGATGGAGCGACTGACCAACACACCGGACAGTGGGGCGGTGGTTTATGCGGGGGATACGGTGGCGGATATGAAGACGGTGCTGCGGGCGCGGGAGGCGCGATCGCACATTCGATGCTTTGCGGTGGGCATTGTGCCGCCCCATGCGTTGCCCAACCGAGAGGTGCGCCAACATTATCGCCAAACCCTGCGCGAAAACGGGGCGGATGTGGTTTGCGATTCCGTTACGGAGCTTACCCCAGCGGTGTTGCAGAAAATTGCTGGCGAATAGCCACCGTTGCAGGGGTTTTAATGGCGCAATTTTTGTGGCGAAGTTTTTGTGGCGCAATTCTTATGGCGAAGTTTTTGCGGCGTAATTTTTATGGCGCAATTTGGTGATGGCGCAATTTCTAAGAATGAAAATCTTGACGGCGCAAATTTTAACGGCGTCTTTAAACCACAAAATTTCCAACGGCGAAATTTTTCAACGGTGCAAATAATTGGAGTCGACCATGACAGCGATCGCATTTCTCGGTATGGGCGTAATGGGTAGCGCCATGGCAGCGAACTTGGCCAAAGCCCAAACGAATACGCCCGTTAAAATTTGGAACCGCACGGGGAGTCGCCCAGAGATTCAAAGGGCGATCGCCGCAGGAGCCACCCAATACGACACCATTGGCGAAACCGTTGCTGACGCGTCGATTATTTTCACCTGCCTAGGGGACGTGCCCGACGTAAAAGCAGTGCTATTGGAAGAGGGCGGCGTCATTGACCATGCCCAGCCCGGCGCATTGGTGGTGGAAACGA
>CALCTI010000276.1 GCA_937894105.1 uncultured cyanobacterium | reverse complement strand
CGTGCCGTGTTCAGCATCTCTTCAAAATGCTGCGCCGTAATCTCCTCCGGCGCGAGATGCCCCGCCCGCACCTGGGTGGCGATCGCCTGACAGGCCTGGAGAATTTCCTGCCGCCCCCCATAATTCGTCGCCACATTAAAATTCAGCGAATTAAAATGCGCCGTACGCTCCATCGACTCTTCCACCTCTTTTCGCAACGCTTTCGGCAGCACCTCCACATTCCCCACCACTCGCAGGCGCACTTTCTCCTCTTCCATAAACCGCATTTCCCGCCGCAGCATTTGCTCAATCAGCAACATTAGAAAATTCACTTCCTTTTCAGGACGTCGCCAATTTTCTGTGGAAAATGCATACACCGTTAAGGACTTAATCCCCCAGTCCTTACAACATAAAACCAAGTCGTGAAGGGTATCTGCTCCTCGATGATGCCCCATCATTCGCGGTAATTTCCGCTTCTGCGCCCACCGCCCGTTGCCATCCATAATCACCGCCACGTGCTTGGGAAGGGCGTCGCGATTTAAATCCGCCGGTAATTGACGTAGCGCAGTCGAGGTAGCACTCATAGAATTGCACTTAATTGCCAGCAACAATAATGATTCAATGCCCTTTGCATTGGCTACGACGGCTGTACGTTTAACCGTAGCCCAAAACTAAACTGAATCCTGCACTTAAACGGGCAGGAAATGGGCCAAATAACAGCATAACGGACCTGTTCCTTTACGGCGACGAAAGTTTAAATTTTCACCGAAACTTTACGGGCGCATTTATCCAAAAGTTTTCTTCGCCGTGCCCCGATAACGGCACAAAACCTAAGGCTCAGGATGCTGCGATCGCGAGCCCCAGTTATATTTATCCGCGCCGGGCTTATGGTTGGGGCGTAGGCGATTCCCATCGCCCGGGGACGTCTTATCTCCATCTCTTTTTCCGTCCTTAAATCCCAAAGTTTTTGACCCGGTGTCCTGGTCCGAATCCTTCGCGTCTCGCCCTAAGCCGTTCAGTTCGTTGTCCACATCGCTGGCATAATCATCGGAAAAATCGTCCAAACCGTCAGGGCGATCATCAGGCGATCGCCGATCAGGACTAACCCACGCGCCGTTCTTTTCCGACTTCGCTAGGGGTTGTACTTCCACCACCGGTCCTCCCAACGGGGAGTCCGAAATTGGGCAATTTAAAGTAGAGTCGATGCCCTGATTGCGGGTAGGGCGATCGCCTCGAGGATCCGGCGAGACGCTGCCCTGTATAGCACGGGGAAACTGGCGCGATCGCCGCTGCCTTCTGGGTTTTAGCCAGCCAAACCACCGTCGTAGCCGCGATCGTCGCAGGGGAAACCTCAAACCGTTCAACGGTGAACCATTCCAAGCCACACCGCCCGACTCCCGATCCGATACCACCGAAAACCGCTCTTGCAACAGCTCCCGTAGGCGACTGCTAGTTAGGGGACGATTCAGCGCCCCCCGCTCCGCCAGCGAAATGGACCCGGTTTCCTCCGACACCACCACGCACAAGCAATTTTCCACCCGCTCGGTAATACCCATGGCCGCTCGGTGACGGGTGCCTAACTGGCGCGAAGCTTGGCGATCCGACAAGGGTAAAATCGCCCCCGCCGACGAAATATTAGCCCCCTGAATCAACACCGCGCCATCGTGAAGCAACGTAGACGTTTGAAAAATCGTTTGCAGCAGCTCCTTAGAAACCTGGGCTTGAAGCTGGACCCCCGGCACGGAAAAATCCCGCTCATCAAAGGTGCCGTCCGTTTCTAAGACAATCAGCGCTCCGGTGCGATTTTGCGATAATTCTTTGACCGCATCCACCAACTCATCAATGGTGTCATCGGCATTAGGTGCACTGGCTCCCACTGGCGCTAGCAGTCGCCAAACTTCTCCTCGCCCCAGTCGTTCTAAAAAGCGCCGAAATTCTGCCTGGAGCAACACCGCCATCGCCACCGACGCGCCCAAGGTGAGATAGGTCAAAAAAAAGCCCAGCAGCACCAAGCCCAAATGGCGGCTAATGGCAGTAATCAACATCAGCACCACAAAACCCCTGACCATCCAGAGGGTGCGCCGCTCTCCAATCAATAAAAGAACCGCGTAGGGCAGCGACAAAACTAGGGCAATGTCAATAAGCTGTCGCAGCACAGGGTGGGGCGATCGCCAAGATCGAGCGAAGATTACGAGGACAAAAACACTGCCGCTGACTAAGGGCGTCGTCAATCAAATCTTGAACCCTTACGTCACAAGGTTTATCACCCCCAACGTACGTTGTAAATTACGTTGTAAATAGGGTCTGATATTCCTTACTGAGCAGGATTTTCGAACGTAAGAGCGTCCGACATTAATTAACATTTTTGGGCGTAGCACCCAAAGCTGTGATCAAAAAGCCACGAATACACGTTACGACGGCTGCAATGACAATACGCTTCGGTTACCGTGCTTTTACCGGTGCCTCCTCATAGCTAAAAAAGGGTTTGCAAGAAGGTCTAAGAACAGGATAAGGCGGTTACGACGCTGGATAGCAGTAACCACCTTATTGCTTTGGATTATTTGGCGTTTTTTGGATGCTAGGGTTCCTTCGCAGTGATGTTTAATGGACATGACTCCAGTAGAAGTCCCTGCGAAGACGCTGAATAAAACTGTTCTAAAGTGCCTTAAAAATAAAGGGTTTTAGACTGCGTATGCTGAACCCAGAGCCCACCAAATGAGAGCGCCGATACTGCCTAGGATCAATAAGCCAGATAGGGTAACGGCTAGGGGGCTGTCTGCGCCCTTAAATTTCATAATGCCGCGATTTAGGTCAGACATAAGCGCTAATCTCGTTGGAATTTAATAGGGTATGGTTTGCGATTCTTTGCGGCGGGGTTGCCACCACAGAGCTTATGCTCTTCTTAATAGTACCCAGTCTCGACAGCGGTTGTGTGCTTCAGGAGAAAATCTGGTGCTTGAATTTTGTGATAGCAGGCTTTCTGAAAACTTATTGACCTTTGTTGGCTAGGATAGCGGCGGATGTGAGGGCAATTGGGGAGGTGTGGGTGTGAAAGGGGTTTGGATCGGTATTGCGGTGACGGTGGGGGTAGCGATCGCGGTGGAGCTGGGATTGCGGTGGATATTAGGGTTGGGTACACCGCCGCTGTATGTGAAAGATGAAAAAACCGGGTATCGCCTGAAGCCCGGTCAAAATATCCGTCGCTTTGGCAATCGCATTGGGGTGAATCGGTTTTCGATGCGGGGCGGGGCGATCGCCGATTCCGGTACGACCCTGCGGGTGCTAGTACTGGGGGATTCCATTGTGAATGGGGGCTGGTGGACAGACCAGGACGATACTCTGACGGCGAGGCTGCGGTTGAAATTACGTCAGGGATTACCGCCACGCGTGTTTTCCAAATTTGCCCTAAGCCAAGGGGGGCAGGAAGCAGAACAGGTTTCTCCGCTGGAGGTGCTGAACGTCTCGGCGAATTCTTGGGGACCGCGCAATGAGCTGGGCTATTTGGAACAGTTTGGAGTGTTTGAGTCCCAGGCGTTGGTATTGGTGATTAATACGGACGATTTTTTCTCGAAAAAGCCCACGTCGGTGCCGGTGGGGTTGGATCCGAATTATCCCAGTGAGTCACCGGGGTTGGCTTGGGTGGAGCTAATTCAAATGATCTTGCCCACCCAACGGAACCCAACTTTGGGAGAAATTGAGCGGGAAGATGGGGATGTGGTGGCTAAAAATTTGCGGGCGATCGCCCAAATCCAAGCGATCGCCGCAGCCAATAATATGACCTTTATGGTGGCCATTACTCCCCTGAAGCGGGAGGTGGTGCCCAATACCCAGCGCGATTACGAACGTCGGGCGCGACAACGGATGATGGATTTGACCCAGGATTTACAAGTTCCGCTGGTGGATGTGTTGGAAGAGTTCCGGGCGGTGGGCGATCCTGACAGCCTATTTCGCGACAATATTCATCTCAGCATTGACGGCAATGAGCGGGTCAGTGAGGCGATCGCCCAGAAACTGCAAACATTACTGGTCGCTCGAATTTAGCCGCGATCGCCTTCCTATTAAATGTCTTCACGCATTAAATATTTTCCCGTCGCCCAGCTAAAGCTTTTGATAAGGTGCGCTGACACGCTCCCTACGCGGAGGATGACGGATTCGAAGTCAAACCTTCTCCCTACTTAGCTTTGCCATACTTGTGCGAACGGGCAGCTCTGAATAAGGGGAAGCCGGAGACAGCGCCCCTTATTCAGCTGTCAATCAATGTTATTTACCACCAGCGCAATTGCAAAACGGACTGCCGCGCCAGGGCAATTTCCTCATCGTCAATCCATTCCACTTTCTTGTACGTGCCAAACACTCGATCCCACCAGTCCACGGCTAAGCCAAAGTTGTGGCTCCACATTCCATATTTGTGGTGAACATAATGGACGGGCATGGGCATCCAGAAGCACTTCATGGGGTTTTCGTGCTGAAGCTGGTGGGCATAGGCGGAAAAGGCGGCAAAAACTAACGCCCCCAGGGACCAGCCAAGACCAACGGGCACCGCAATCAAAAACGGTACAAACATTACCACCAAGCTGCCTTTCACATAGTCGCGAAATTCCCACAACACTCCTTGTCCTTCGTTACGCTTGTGGTGGTCCCGGTGGCGAACTAGCAGCTTGCCGTCGCCAGGCTTGTGCATAATGCGGTGCAGCCAGTATTCCACTAAGCTTGCCAGCACAAAGGCGATGGTGAAGGCGATCGCCCCCCAAATCCAGGCTCCACGGCTAAAAAATTCGGCAAATAGCATTGGCAACTCCTAAAGCACAGACTCAGCATATCTTAAGGTAAATTTCTTTGTCCTGTGGAAAAGGGCGTCTCGCCTGGGTTCTAACCACTGGCGATCGCCAAAACGCTATGGTGAAAGGTGGACCGAGCAGGGGGCAAAAAGGCTAAGCCATGGGCATCAGTGGGCGACCTCAGGTAATTTTTCTAGACGCCGTAGGCACCCTATTTGGGGTGGCGGGGTCCGTGGGTGAACAGTACGGGTATATGGCGCGGCAGTTTGGGGCGATCGTGAATGACTCTCGCCTCAATCGAGAGTTTTTTAAGGCGTGGAAAAAGGCAGATCCCTGCGTATTTCCAGGCGTTACCGGCGAGGAGCTACAGCGCTGCGAGTATGAATGGTGGCGGGCGATCGCCTTAACCACCTTCGAGGGGGCAGAGGTGCGCGACCAAATCAAAAATTTCGACGCTTTTTTCCAAGATTTATTTGAGTATTTTGCCACCGCTGCCCCGTGGTTTGTGTATCCCGAAACGGTAAAAACCCTGCGCACTTGGCAAGGGTTGGGCATCGAGCTGGGGATAATTTCCAACTTTGATACGCGCCTCTACCGAGTATTCAAGGCGCTGGAGCTGGTGGATTTTTTCCAGGGCATTACCTTGTCAACGGAGGTGGGAGCGGCCAAGCCCAATCCTATGGTATTTACGGCGGCGCTCCATCGTCATCGCTGCGAACCGGCCGCCGCATTGCATATTGGCGATAGCTACGAGGAAGATTATCTGGGGGCAAAAAGGATGGGAATGCAGGCGCGATGGATTCGCCGCAGCCATTAGCTTTCCTCGCTTTCCCACACAGTCGCCGCGATCGCCCCAGCCGTCACCGCCGCAGTCACCGCCCGTAAAATTCGATTCCCCAAAGAAACCGCTTCAAACCCCGCCGCCACTGCTTGGTTTTTTTCCCCGTCCGTCCACCCTCCCTCAGGACCGATAGCGATCGCCCAGTGGGTTCGATCCGATTGGGTTCGATCCGATTGGGTTGTTAAAGTCCCTTGCAATGCGGTCAAAAGCGATCGCCCTTCACCGTATCGAGCCGCGCAAATAAATTTCGCCGTATGTTCAAAACTCTCTTGCCACCGTAAGGTCAGCGCTTCGGACCAGGGCATGGGATCGAGCAATTTTGGCAGGGGCGATCGCTCACACTGTTCCGCCGCTTCGGCAATAATTCGTCGCCAGCGTTTGATTTTATTGGCACCGGGCACCACCACCGTGCGCTCCGTTTGGATGGGGGCGATCGCCGCAACCCCCAACTCCGTCAACTGGCGCAACACCTCATCAAAGCCGCCTCCTTTGGTAATGCTCACCAACACCGTTACCGGCACCCCATTGTTGGGCTCTTCCAGGCGTTCCAAAACCGTTCCGCCCTGGTCCAAAAGTTTCACCAACCACCATCGCCCCGGCAAATCGCCCACAGGCCGCACCGGGTTTTCAAATATCGCCACAAAGGAATCGCCCGCCGTCAGCCGTAAAACCCTGGTTAGGTAATGGCTTTGGTCCGGGGATAAGGTTAGGGAGTCGCCCTGAAGCTGGTCAGGGGTCACCAAAATCCGCTGGGGCATCGGTCTGCTCTAGGTAGGAGGCAGTGAAGTCGTAACGGGTTCAGTGATAGGGAGCTCAGTTGTTTCCATATCACCTGCCACCGCGTCAGATTGTCCAATATCCCCGGTGATTTCAGGTGCCGTGTTGGGCAATTCGATTTCAGATAATTCGATTTCAGATAATTCGGTTTCAGGCGCTTTGCTTTCAAGCTCTTCCTGTATTTCCGTGGCATCTAACGCATCTTCCCCTGGGGAGTCTTCAGCGATCGCCGCCTCGGGCTCCTCTATTTCAACCGCTTTTAATTCAACGTCTGTACCATTGGCTTCTAGAGAATTTGGTTCAGCAGCTTCTGGTTCGGTGGGCTCAGGAGCGATCGCCGATTTAGCCGGTTCAAGGGTTTCAACATTCTCCTCGTCCGCTTCCCCTAAGGTTGGCTCAGTTACGTCAGGCTCAGTGACTTCAGGTTCAGTTGCTTCGGGCTCAGTCACTTTGGGTTTCGGCGCTGACTCAGGCGCATCATTCGTCTCCGCATTTTTCGCCGCCGCATTGGAATCAGAATCTGGAGAGGCGATCGGCTCCGGTGCTGGGACAATCTCGGGCGCAATCTCGGGCTCAGGTTCCATAACCGGCTCTGGTAGCGATCGCTGATAATCCGGGTCAATAATCGCCAGGGCCTCTTCATAGGGCAGCTCTCCACGAAGCAACTGGGTCAAACCATCCGCCGCCATTGGGTCAATCTCCACCACCCCAACGGTGTCGTTAAAAACGTTATCCAAAGGCTCACCGCCGTCTCCCAACAGCTCCAGCTCCACCCAATTTTTTCCCCGCTTCAGCCCCTGCAAATACACTGGCTGCCAGGAATCCATCACAAAACTTTCCCCATTCACCGTCACCTGCACCCGCCAATCTTCCACGTCCTCATCCTGACGAGCCACCAAATGCAACGGCGCATTAGTCAAATAAAAATCAAGCAACACCGGCTCGCTGCCTATCGTTCCCGCCGGCTGACTGTAGGTCAACAGGGGCTTGCGATCGCTAGGATTATTGCGACGACTGGGCTCAAACACATGAAAAGTTGTCTGAGCATAAGCCCCTTCATTTTTAAAGCTTTCATGCCAGGGACGATCCGCAAAGGCTCGCAGGGTATTGGTTCCCGGCGTCATGTCATCCAGGGCGATCGCCGCGTCCCCATCAAAAATCTCCCCATAATAACTGTCTTCCACCCACAAATTAACGAGAGGTCCCAGCCCCAGCTCCCCATCCTTAAAAAGAGGCAACTCCTGCACCGACAGTTTTACAGTGACCGATGTGGACTTCAGCGTTTCCCCGTCCCGCGGCTCCACAATTTTCACCTGGGGCTGATACCGCTCCAACTGCTGATTTAACCGTTGAATCACTTGCGGCGGCGCAGCTTCCCGAATTCGAGTGCTCCGTCGCTCCGCCTTTAGCACCGTTCCCCCATCATCTCGGATAGAGTCCACCACCTTCGACCCACATCCGCCCAACCCCAACGTCAAAACCGCGATCGCCCCCCATAGCAACACGGACCGCCCCAACCAACGCCCCAAACCACGCCAACTCCGCTGCATTATTTCCGCCACAGTACTTCCCCAAATATTCTCATCGGCAATCCTTTTCCCTCTCA
>CALCTI010000275.1 GCA_937894105.1 uncultured cyanobacterium | reverse complement strand
GCTTGGAAAATCTTCTCTACAGATGTAGAGAAGATGGAGACTCTCTGAAGCTGCCAGAATTGCTTGTGAAGTCTTAGGCAAAAACGCTTCTAAAACAAACACACAGCCCTAACTTTTACATCTCTGGCGCGTAGAAGGGAGCCTAGGATTGATCGGTCTCAAAGGCGCAGTGAGCTCACTGACTGCCTAGAATTGAGCGACTCTTGAGAGTGATCAAATCAGTTAAACCACCGTGCTTTCTACTGGACCGATCGCCGAATCCCACATTTACCCCAGTCGTCGCTTAATCAAAGCCAAGCAGGTCGAAAATCTCCCGATCCTTCAACGGGCTGGCCAACAATGGCTCCACATCATCCAACATGCTCTGTGCCAACTTTATGTACTCATCTTGCACCGTTGCAACTTCCGGTTCTTCATCCATTTCAAACACCGTGCACTTCTTCAAGCGGCTACGACGAATGGCATCAACGCTACGGAAGTGGGCTAAGGTTTTCAGTCCAACGCGATCGTTGAACTTATCAATTTGATCGGTGCCCTCACTGCGATTGGCAATAATGCCCCCCAAACGCACCTTATAATTCTTCGCCTTTGCTTGAATTGCCGCCACAATTCGATTCATGGCAAAAATTGAATCGAAATCGTTAGCCGTCACAATCAAGCAATAGTGGGCGTGTTGCAATGGTGCAGCAAAACCACCGCAAACCACGTCCCCCAACACATCAAAAATCACCACGTCCGTATCTTCTAACAGATGGTGCTCCTTCAACAGATTCACCGTTTGACCGGTCACATAGCCGCCGCATCCGGAGCCCGCTGGAGGTCCCCCCGCTTCGATGCACATGACCCCGTTGTAGCCCTCGAACATAAAGTCATTGGTTTCCAATTCTTCCGAATGAAAATCCACCGACTCCAACACATCAATGACCGTTGGCACCATTTGCTTGGTCAACGTAAAGGTGCTGTCGTGCTTGGGGTCGCAACCAATCTGTAACACCCGTTTGCCCAAGCGAGAAAACGCTGCCGATAAATTGGACGACGTGGTGGATTTACCAATGCCTCCCTTGCCGTACACCGCGATGACCAACGCCCCATCAATTTTCATCGCTGGGTCTTGATGGACCTGGACGCTACCTTCGCCATCTTCTCCTTGCTTAACGGCGGGACGAACGGTGGAAACAACCATAGTGAACTCCTGGGGATACGAATGTGATGAGGATTGGAATCGGGGCAGCTACTTGCCAATGCGGGCTTTCGCTTCGTAAAGGGTGTCGACGGTAATTTCAGAGAGCCCTAGATCTCGAGCAAATTTTTCCGTGTTCCGTTTCACTTTGCCTCGCACAAAAAATGGGATTTTTTTAAGTTCTTTGAGTCCGCTGTCTGCCCAGGTGATATCACCGTCGGCGGCAGGGGAAACTTCGGCGGGGTTAGCTTGGGTTTCGGCAGCGATCGCCACCTCAGCGGCCGTCTCAGTCCCTGAATGGGGAGCCGTGTGTAAATGACTCATATGCCCTTCCGCAAATTCAAAATCTTCGCGGAACATGCCAATCAGGTGCTCCTCCAAGCCCATCATTAGGGGGTGAACCCAATCATCAAAAATCACGTTTGCCCCTTCCCAACCCATTTGAGGCGAGTAGCGGGCAGGCACGTCTTGCACGTGAATGGGAGTGGAAATTACCGCGCAGGGAATGCCCAATCGCTTGGCAATATGTCGCTCCATTTGGGTGCCCAATACCAACTCAGGGGCAGCTTCGGCGACGGCGTCTTCTACCGCTAAGTAGTCGTCGGTGATCACCGCTTCCACCCCATGCTCCTTGGCGACGGCGCGCACCTGGCGGGCAAATTTGCGGCTGTAGGTGCCAATGCCCACGAGGGTGAACCCCAGTTCTTCGGTGGCAATGCGGGCGGCGGCGATCGCGTGGGTGGCGTCTCCAAAGATAAACACCCGCTTCCCGGTTAAATAGGTGGAATCCACGGACCGCGAATACCAGGGCAGCCGAGAGGCTCCAGGATTGGCAGCGGAGGTGAGCCGAGACGCACTCCAATTGCCCAAGGTGTCAGAACGCGATCGCACCAGCACCGCTCCCACATCAATGCCGGTCGCCTCGCCAATTTCCTGAATAAAATCTCGGGTGGCTCCGACGCCGATGGGCACCGTTTTCACCGTGGGCTGCTTGAAGCTGCGCTCCAGCCAAGCGCAAATGGTATTGGAAATTTCCGGGTACAGGGAAATATTGAAATCGGCGTCGGGCATGCGGCGAATGTCATCGGGGGTCGCGCCCAGGGGAGCCACCACATTCACATCAACGCCCACCTCGCCCAGGAGCTTAATCACCTCCTGAATATCATCGCGGCAGCGGAAACCTAGCGCCGTGGGACCGATAATATTTGCCTTGGGACGCACTTTAGGATCCCGCTCGGGACGCTGGAATCCTGGAGGCGGCACCACTGGCAGTAGGAGCGATCGCATCAAATGGTAAAGGGTTTCGCTGGCTCCCCAGTTCTCCTTCTTGGAATAGGCGGGCAACTCCAAATTCACCACCGGCACCGGCAAATTCATGCTTTCCGCCAACGCCCCCGGCTGGTCTTGGATTAACTCCGCCGTGCAGCTTTCCCCCACCAACATCACCTGGGGATGAAAGCGATCATAGGCGTCGCGCACCGACGTTTTCACCATTTCTGCCGTATCGCCCCCCAAATCTCGAGCCTGGAACGTGGTGTAGGTGACCGGTGGTCGGCGATCGCGCCG
>CALCTI010000274.1 GCA_937894105.1 uncultured cyanobacterium | reverse complement strand
ATTCCACCACCATCGAGTTCCAATTCGCCGCCACAGCAACGGGGCAATCCTCCAGCCCAGCCGCAGGCGATCGCCCCTTAGCATTTCGATTTACGACCCTGCAACTGAAGCCGGGCTAATAAAATACCCCCAACTTTCTGATAGACAAGCTGAGGGCAAAAAGCTAATTTGAATTGATCGTTTTGTGCGATCTGTTGATCGCTTTAGGGGCGTAACTATCCCTTTGGAGCCGTGGTAGTAGTGGCTACGGGAGGGGCGATCGCCCGAGCCGTTTCCGTTGCATCAGGGGACTTAAGGGTCGCCTGAAGCATTTCCGTTTTCACCACTGCGTCATTAGCCAGCGTAAACAACGGATTAGCCAAAATCCCCGATAGGGTAGTTGCCACCATCGTTAGCACCAAACCCACTTGCAAAGGACGCATCCCCGGCAAAGTCCACTGAATTTTGGGGTAATTCTTGATAGCAGCAGACATTTCCTGGGGCTCTTTCACCACCATCATTTTCACCACGCGAATGTAGTAATAGATGGAGATAACGCTGGTGATTAATCCCACCAATACCAAGGGATACAAGCCCGCTTGCCAGCCAACCCAGAAAAGGTAAATCTTACCGAAGAATCCAGCCAGCGGCGGAATTCCTCCCAGGGACAGTAGGCAAATACTGAAGGCTAGGGTCAGCAGCGGATCTTTCTGGTACAGCCCCGAATATTCGCTAATTTCGTCGGTGCCGGTACGCAGGGAGAACAGAATGACGCAGGTGAAGCCGCCCAGGTTCATAAATAAATAAATCAGCAAGTAGAACAGCATGCTGGCATAGCCGTCTACGGAGTTGGACAATAATCCGATCAGAACAACCCCCGCCTGACCAATGGAGGAGTAGGCTAACATGCGTTTCATGCTGGTTTGGGCCAGGGCCACCACATTGCCCAGCACCATACTGAGGATGGCCAGGGCGGTGAAGACAAAGTGCCATTGCTCGGACACGAGGGGGAAGGCGGCGGCTAAGAGGCGAACGGCGAGAGCAAAGCCAGCGGACTTAGAACCTACAGACAGAAATGCAACGACTGGGGTGGGCGATCCTTCGTATACGTCGGGAGTCCACTGGTGGAAGGGAACGGCGGAAATCTTAAAGGCGATACCGGCGACGACGAACACTAGGGCAACGATTAAACCTAGGGGAGGCACGTCGGCATTGGCGGCCAGGTTGGCAGCGATCGCTGTCAGCTGTGTTTCACCTCCAGACAGTCCGTACAGCAAGGATGCGCCGTACAGCCAAATTGCCGAACTGGAGGCACCAATCAGCAAATATTTCAGTGCCGCTTCATTAGAGCGCGGATCCCGTTTCATATACCCCGTCAGCAGATACGACGAGATGCTCAAGGTTTCCAGCGCCACAAAGATCATTACCAGCTCATTAGCGCCCGACAGGAACATGCCCCCGACGGTGGCCGTAAGCAAAATAATTAAAAACTCTCCTAACGCCGTTCCCGTCCGTTCCACGTAGGTAATAGACATTAGGATGGTGACAATTGAGCACAGGGCAATGATGCCTCGAAAGAGAGTACTCAGGGTGTCGCCACTAAATCCGCCTAGAAATGCGATCGGATCCGCCGGGTCCCATTGCAGCCATAGGGCTCCTAGGGACGCGGTCAATCCAGCGATCGCCACGTAGGGGGTCCAGCGCACCGAAGCGCGTCCCACAATCAAGTCAATTAGCAGCACCGACAGTAATGTGAGGATGACTAACCCTTCTGGCATAATCACCCAAGCATTGAGCTGGGATGCAACGTTTGAAAATTCCATAAATCTCTCCGATCATTGCCGAAGCCTACAGTCTCCTTTGGCAGTCCAGTGATTCAGCTTATACGAATGAACTTCACTCGATAAAAGCGCCCCATGATCATGCCACCAGAGAACACGCCCCAAGGTTTTTTAGCGGTACCCGCCGAGAATCGGGCGTCCAAACCCGATCCTATGAGAAAACCTAATCTCAATTCTAGTCCTGCCGATGGATTACCGGGGCTAGAGCGAGAACGGGCATGGGTGACGATCGATCTCAATGCCCTGGCTTACAACGTGGAATCTCTCCAGCGGTGGGTGGGCCCTCGGGTGGAGCTAATGGCGGTGGTCAAAGCCGATGCTTATGGGCATGGGGCGATCGCCACCGCAAAAACTGTATTGGCGGCGGGAGCCACTCGCCTGGCCGTTGCCACGTTAGAAGAGGGTATTGAACTGCGTCAGGCGGATATTGACGCGCCGATTTTGGTGCTGGGGCTGTTGCAAAATCTGGTGCAGATGCAAATTGCGGTGGATTACGATCTGGAGCTAACCCTATGCACCCTGGACCAGGTGGAACGCTTAGCGGGGGCGGCGACGGGAAGCGATCGCCCGTTAAAAGTCCATTTAAATATAGATACGGGTATGTCTCGATTGGGGGTGCCCTGGCAAGAAGCGCGATCGCTGGTGCAAGGGGTGTACGCCCAGCCCACTCTGGAGCTGGCTAGCATCTATTCCCACTTCGCCACCGCCGATGAGTCTGATTCCCTGTGGGCAAACCGGCAACATCAACGCTTCGAGCAGGCGATCGCCCAGATTAAATCCCTACTTAAATCCCTAGATCGTCCCCTGCCGCCTCTCCATATGGGCAACTCTGCCGCTATCTTAAACAACCGCATTTTTCACTACGATTGGGTCCGTCCTGGTTTAGCCCTCTATGGGCTTTGCCCCGCAGAGTTTCTGAGCGATCGCCTCCCCCTAAAGCCCGTTCTCAGTGTCCATGCCCGCGTCGCCCAAATCCGCACCATTCATCCCGGTGAAGGGGTCAGCTACGGTCACCGCTTCGTGGCCCAGCGCCCTACCCAGGTGGCCACTGTCAGCATTGGTTACGCCGATGGCATTCCTCGTCGATTATCCGGTCAACTTTCAGTGATCTTCAACGACCAGCTAATTCCCCAAATTGGCACGATCACCATGGACCAACTGTTGTTGGATGTAACCGATGCTCCCGATCTAAGGGTGGGAAATATGGTGACGTTGCTCGGGACGGGGCAATATTCGGAAAATCTAGCGATTTCTGCGCAGGACTGGGCGGACACCCTAGGCACGATTTCTTGGGAGATCCTGAGCGGTTTTAGACATCGCCTGCCTCGCGTTATTTTGCCCGCTACTTAAAGTCCGCCAATTAAAACCCGCCAATTAAAACCCGTCAATTAAAGCCCGTTCCTTACAACACTTGTGGCTATGGTTAATCCTTGGGCGCATAAACTCTGGGTGTAGATGGAGCTGGGTATATAGCACCTGGGCTTATATGGACCTGGGCGCATGGCAATGCGCCCCTACACAGTTCCTCTTGCTTAGGCGGTTTCCTGGGCGATCGCGCGCATTTTCTCCAGCGCCCGCCGCTCAATTTGCCGCACCCGTTCTCGGGTTAGCTTTAAGTCATTGCCAATGGCCACCAACCGGCGATCGCCTTCCAGCAATCCATAACGGCGACCAATCACATATTTTTCCTTGGGCGACAGCACCGTCATCAGGCGCTCTAAATGGTCTCGTTGTTCCAGGTCATTCCAAAGGGTCTGCGCTGAGTGACCTGGGTCAGCGATAAGGTCGATTAAACGATCATCGGTACCGGAGCCTTGGGGCGATCGCGATACCACATAAGCATCAAGGCTGCGGGGCGTGCGCGTGTGGCGCATCAATGCCCAAACGCCATCAGCGGTAGTTTCCAGCTCCTCCGCCAGTTCCTCTACCGTAGGCGTCCGTCCCAGTTTTGCAGTCAGCCGGGAACTTGCCTGACGCAGCTTCCGAACTCGCTCCACCATTTGCACCGGCAGGCGAATTGTACGTCCTTGGTTAGCCAGCCCTCGCACCACACCTTGGCGAATCCACCAGGTGGCGTAAGTACTGAACTTGTAGCCTAGAGCAGGATTGAACTTATCAGCAGCACGGTCTAAACCCAAATTGCCCTCCTGAATCAAATCAAGCAGGTCCAATCCTCGGTCAGTGTAGCGCTTTGCAATGGACACGACTAGACGCAAATTTGACGAAATTAATTTGGATTTTGCCCGCTGCCCCTGGCGAATAACCTGACACTCAACGGGCGATCGCGCTTCATGGGGGTTGGGCAGCGCTAACCAATCTTGAATTTTCCGCCCCAGCTCTCGCTCCTGAAGAGCCGTCAACAAAGGAATTTTGCCAATTTCATTGAGATAAACCTGCACCGGATCCCGCGAGGCAATTCGTCCCATGACATGTCTCCCATTTCTGGACTTTTGATTATTGTACATTATTCGATAAAAGAATATCTGACAATATTTGTTATGAATCCAAAGGATCTCGAATGGATTTATTGTTTTAAATGTCTAGAATCTGTGACTTTTTTGCGCTTGAAGATTGAAAATTTGACCTCAACTCAGTGATTTTACTGAGAGGCAAGTACTTTTTAGGAAGCCTGCGTGGAGGTGATGTTTTGATCCCGGAGGAATTTCATTACGGCAGCGGTAAATTCTGGGGTGGATTCGTAGGGGAGTACGTTGCGACCGGGAAGTTTCTGCGATCGCCCCTTAGGAAAAACCTCAGCGTAAATTTTGACCCGATCCTCTGGGGTTTCGCCCTTGCCGTTGTTGCTGATGCTGGAGGCGGCGTCGCCAAAAATTGACAGCACGGTAATCGGACACTGTTTCATGGCATCGCCGTAGCCTTTTTGCCAGTAGCGAGCCAGGAAGGAAAATACCGCATGGCGGGTGTCCATATTCCGCGAACCGGTGCAAATCATCGTTAGCCATTCCTGGTCCACGTCTTCGGGTTTATCAAAGAGCTGTTTGGCAGAAATCTTACTGAGAAATTTTTCTGTG
>CALCTI010000273.1 GCA_937894105.1 uncultured cyanobacterium | reverse complement strand
GACTAGTCCATTGGCTGCGTTGGCGATCGCTCGAATGTTGGGTTTAATTTTCGCGGGCGAGTTCAAAGAGATGACCGGTCGTGCTCCGGAGCCCATTTGGATAATGGTGGTGCCCATGACCGTTGGGCTAGGGTTCTGTTTGCACCTGCCGATAATTTTGGCGGCCCTGGGTCTACTGCCCGCTTTGGCTACTTTGAATCTGGCTATGGCGGGTTTGATCACCGGCACCAGCGCCGTGGGGGGCGGTTTAGGAGTCTGGCTTTACTGCATTAAAGGCACCACATCTCCCAGTAATTTGCTCCCCAAAGCCTTGCAGGATTTGCTGGCTTACGATTTCTATACCCCAAGTTTGTATCGCAACACTGTGGTGGCGGGGGTGGGCAAAATTTCCCAAATCACCGATTGGCTAGACCGCTATGTTATTGACGGCTTGGTGAATGTGGTGGGGCTGGCATCTTTGATGAGCGGCGGATCGTTGAAATACGGCAACAGCGGTCGCGCCCAAACCTATGTGTTGACCATTGCCATCGGCGTGGTGGCGATCGCCCTCTATGTGAACTGGCAGGACCTGATCTCCCTATTTAATTTCTGAAATTTGATTTCTGATTTTTTCCTTATTTTCTTGTCTTACTTTTTGGTCTTACTGCTTTACCGTTTGCCTTTTCAAACCCCTGTTAAACCATGCTTAGCGCCCTGATTTGGATCCCCGTTGCTGGGGCGATCGCCATTTTCCTTTTGCCCTTGAGCGCAGAAAAAGCGAAATCCGCCGCGATCGCCATTGCCACCCTCCCCCTGCTGTGGAGCCTGTACCTTTTCACCCAATTCGACCTGCCTAATGCGGGGTTCCAGTTCCATGAATTTATGCCCTGGCTTCCTGCTCTGGGATTGAATTATGACCTAAGCCTCGATGGGCTATCCCTGTTGATGGTGGGGTTGAACGGGCTGCTGACTTTGGTTGCGATCGGCAGCACCGACAAAGCCACCAATCGCCCCCGTTTGTTTTATGGGCTGTTGCTATTGGTGAGTGGCGGCGTTGCGGGAGCCTTCCTCGCCCAAAACCTGCTGTTGTTCTTCCTGCTCTACGAAATCGAGCTGGTGCCCCTTTATCTCCTGATTGCCATCTGGGGCGGCGATGACAAGCGGGCCTATTCGGCGATGAAATTTTTGATCTACACCGCCCTGTCCGGTGCGTTTATGCTGGCGGGTTTCCTCGGACTCGTTTGGTTCAGCAACGCCGGCGACTTTACCTACAGCGCTGTTATGGGGCACTCCCTACCGTTGCAATGGCAGCTAAGCTTGATGGCGCTCATCCTGTTAGCCTTCGCCATTAAAGTGCCCCTGGTGCCCTTCCATACTTGGCTACCCGATACCTATGTTTCCGCCTCCACCCCCGTGGCGATTATGCTCGGCGGCGTCCTGGCAAAACTGGGCACCTACGGACTGTTCCGCTTTTGCCTAGGAATTTTCCCCGATGCCTGGTCCTTAGCCTCTCCTTACCTAGCCGTTTGGGCCACCGTTAGTGTTTTGTACGGAGCCATTACGGCGATCGCCCAGAAAGACATCAAACGCATGGTGGCCTACAGCTCCATCGGCCACATGGGCTATGTGCTCCTCGGCGGCGCAGCCATGACCGATTTGGCATTGACCGGAGCCGTCAGCCAAATGGTGTCCCACGGTTTAATCCTGGCCCTGCTGTTCAACCTGGTGGGCATCGTCGAAACCAAAGTGGGCACCCGCGATCTGGACGTGCTGAACGGGTTAATGAACCCCGTGCGCGGCTTGCCCCTGGTGAGCGCGCTGCTGGTGCTCGGTGGCATGGCCAGCGCTGGTATCCCCGGTCTGGTGGGCTTTATCACGGAATTTCTGGTATTCCAGGGCACCTATCGGATTTATGCAATCCCCACCCTGCTGTGTGTCCTCGGCAGTGGTTTAACGGCGGTGTATTTCGTGATCCTGCTGAACCGCACCTGCTTCGGCAAGCTGGATAACAAAATTGCCTATTTCCCCAAGGTGACCTTTAGCGAGAATTTACCAGCGATCGCCCTAGCCGCCCTGGTGTTCTTCCTGGGTATCCAACCCCAATGGCTGGTGCGCTGGGGCGAACCCACCGCCACGGAAATGGTAGCTTCCCTGCCCGCTAAGCCCCCCACCCTGCCAGCGGTAAAAGTAGCTAAACTGACCCACCCCCCGCCGAAAAAGTAGCGATAGAAGCCAAGCCCCCACCCCCCATAAAAGCACCACCGCCCCCCCACCCCACGCCCCGTTTAGAGACCCACGCCCCCACCAAACCATGGCCACCCTCACCGAAAATAAAACCGTTATCCCTCCCTCCACCCATCCCTTTGCCCACATCATCCATCGATTGGAAGCGGGGGGCTCCATGCTGCCGGACACGCCGGAAAACCTGAAGCAAATCATCGGCATCTACAAGGCCTATGCGGTGCCCATGGATTTCTACTGGCGAGACCTGCTGTATATCGCCGAGCGGGTGTTCCTGGATCCCCTACCCGCCTTTAAATATTTCCTACCCCAGTCCTACCTCGACCTTCCCAACCACTACGCCGGGGACACTGCCGACCTGCGCATTTGGCGCGGCGAAGCCGGAGCCCATCCAGAGCTGCTGGAGTTTATGGACAAGGGGGAGCTGGGCAAAAAACTGCCGAAGCTGTTCCATCATCTATGGCACGATCGCGTCAATATGGAGTTCGCCGAAGCGTGTAAACAGGCCATGCTGTGGCATCAGGGCATGGGCGGGCGCTTTAACGACTATCTCTACACCGACGAATACAAAGCCAATTGCGATCGGGCGATCGCTGCCTACTTCAAAGGCAACCCCCTGATGTTGGGGTTGCACAAATACTTCCCGGAGCTGTTCTACGAAAAATGCCGGGACCTGTCCTACTATTCCAACCTGGGGCTGTTCTGGGAAGTAATGGCACCGGTCTTTTTTGAAATGTCCGACATTTACGACGAGGGCGGTTTTTCGGGAGTCCCCGACGCCATGGATTTCCTAGTCAATGGCATTTTCGCCGTAGCCGGCCGCCCCATCTACCACCATGTGTACGTGGGCGACGAATGCTTCGAGCTAATCCCCAAATCCAAAGCCTTCACCTGGCTCTATGAAGCAGCCTTACCCTATGTGGAAGCGGTCTTCTATCGCACCGCCCCCTTTCGCGGCACCAAATCCTACAACGCCCAGGCCCACGAAGTGCCCGGCGAGCAAAAGGATTTTCATTACGGTATCCTCTACGCCGACGTGTTCCCCGTAGGCAGCGCTGGCATCCCCCCTACGTTGCTGATGCAGGACATGATGCACTTCCTGCCGAGCTATTTGACGGACTATTACGATAACTACTGCCGGGGCGACGACGACGTGCTGATCCAACTGGGCATCACCTTCCAGCGATCCATGTACAACGTCACCTCCGCCGTCATCCAAGCCCTGCGCACCGCCCTGCTCTATCCCTTGGATGACCCCAATCCCGGGCACCGCCTCGCCAACCGCCAATTTTTTGAGGCACAAATGGATCGGTTCCTGCGCCCCGAAGCTCGCTTGAAGGATATTCAAAGCCAAGAGTATCGCTAATCGTAGGGTGCGTGTAGCGCACCGCCTCCATCCTCTGCCCATAACTTCAGCGGTGCGCTACACGCACCCCACACGTTCTTTTCAAATACATTCCATGGCGACCATTGTTGATATTGCTGTAAATACTGAAGGATTTTCTACCCTGATGGCCGCGGTGCAGGCGGCTGGGCTTGTGGAAACCTTACAAACGGGCGGTCCTTACACGGTGTTTGCAACCAAAGACGATGCATTCGCAAAGATGAAGAGATGCAAGGACAGCGACAAGGTGAAAAATACGCGGAAGCGCGCAAGAGGACTGAAATGTAACGAGGAGGAGGGGAAGAA
>CALCTI010000272.1 GCA_937894105.1 uncultured cyanobacterium | reverse complement strand
GGGGTCAGCGGCTCGTCAATATGTCGCAGAGAGTCAGTTGAATTTGCCGCAGAGAGTCAGTTTATTGAGCGACCCACCGAGCACTTTACTGAGGGATACTAACAGCAATTCAACGTTACGCCCTCTTATAAAAACTCAATCACTTTCTAACAATAAATTGACTCGAAATGCGATTAACCGGACGCCGAGGATAATAGAAACAGACAGCAAGCATTTGATACAGGAATGACCTATAAAGTCAGTCCGATAAAATCAATCTAAATCTAGATCATCAGAGCATATTCACGGTTTGACTACCGTCTTAGACGTAATAGTCGGCGACACTCTAAGTGCCCGAGTCTGAGGCGATTTCCTCACAACTTGAATCAAAAAATTGCGAGAGTCCACCACTCAACGCTCTGACTATTTGCATGGAACTAAGGGAATAAAGTCCATCGCCAACGGGTTGAGGTTTAGGAAGATGTAGGTCAACGCTGTCTGGAGGCTGTCATTAATTCGTGTCTAAAGCTTTACGCTGTGGGTTCACAGCCCCCGTTTTATTATTAGATCGGGCGCTCCCCCCAGTCCATAAAACTTTTAAGGACAGTGAATAATGCACCCTGAAATTAGCGTTACTGGTATTGACCATGACCCTATCGTCCAATTCCTCAATTCGTAATATTGCCCTCGTCGGCCCCTACTCAAGCGGCAAAACCACTTTGCTAGAAAGCTTGATGGCGGTCACGGGGGCAATCACTAGAAAGGGCTCCATTAAAGAGGGCAACACCCTCGGGGACAATACCCCAGAAGCCCGCGATCGCACCATGGGTACTGAATTAAACGTTGCCAGCCTCGATTATCGGGGCGTTTTTTTTAATTGGATAGATTGTCCTGGATCCATTGAATTAGGAGCTGAAACTTACAATGCCCTGATTGGCGTGGACGCGGCCGTGGTGGTGTGCGAGCCCATGTTAGACCGGGTTCTAACCATGGCTCCGTTGTTTCAATTCCTCGATGATTGGGAAATTCCCCATTTAGTTTTTATTAACAAAATGGACCGCACCCAAACGCCGATGGTGGAATTGCTAGACGCCCTGCGCACCGTTTCCAGCCGTCCTTTGGTGCCCCATCAGTATCCCATTCGGAAAAATCAAGACCTGGTTGGTTTTATTGATTTGGTCACGGAGCAGGCGTTTTCCTATCAGCAAAATGCTGCACCGGACCCGATTCCGTTGCCCCAGTCTTTGCGATCGCGAGAGGAGGCAGCCCGACAAGAAATGCTAGAAACCTTGGCAGATTATGACGATAATTTGCTGGAAGAATTATTAGATGAAATTCGCCCCTCAGAGTCAGAAATTGTCGACGACTTAAGGATGGAATTGGGGGCAGATTTAATTGTGCCGGTGTTTGTGGGTGTGGCTGATCAGGACTTTGGCACCCGATTTTTGTTGGACGCCCTGCTACGGGAAGCGCCGGAGCCGCAGTTAACGGGCCAGAGACGGTACGTGGTGAAAATCAAGTTTCGAGACGCGGGTTCGCCCGTTGCTCAGGTGCTGAAAACCTTCCAGTCCCAGCAGGGGGGCAAATTGTCCCTGGTGCGGGTTTGGCAGGGGGTCATTGAGGAAGGGATGATTTTAAACGGGGCACGCCTTGGCGGTGTGTATCGCCTGATGGGGCAGGATCATACCAGTCTGGCGCGGGCGGAGGCTGGCGAAATTGTTGCCTTGGCGCGGTTGGAGGGGATTCACACGGGGGATACGATCGCCCTCCCCACCCAGGTGCCGTCCGGATCTAACCCGGCGGAATTATTACCCCGAGCCGAGCCCCTTGACCCGGTATTTGCCTGGGCGATCGCTCCGGTAAAGCGTCAGGACGACGTAAAGCTGACCGGGGCGCTGGCGAAATTGGCGGAGGAGGATCCGGCAATCGCCTGGGAACAGCACGGGGACACCCACGAAATTATCCTGTGGGGGCAGGGGGAAATTCACCTGCAAATCGCCCTAGACCGGCTCAATCGCAAGTACCACTTGCCCATCGATAGTCATCAGCCCCAAATTGCCTACCGAGAAACGGTGCGGCGATCGGCGAATCATATCCATGGGCGCTACAAGCACCAAACGGGCGGGCACGGACAATACGGCGACGTTTATCTGAGCGTGGAGCCCCTGCCTCGGGGAGAAGGTTTTAACTTTAACCAGCGTATTGTGGGCGGCGTGGTGCCCAAGCAGTACATCCCTGGGGTGGAGCATGGAATTCAGGAGGCGTTAGTGGAGGGCCCCCTAGGGTTCCCGGAGGTAGATGTGGCGGTGACCTTAACGGATGGGTCATACCACTCGGTAGACAGCTCGGAGCAGGCGTTTAAGCAGGCGGCTCGCATTGCCATGCAAACGGCGATGGCCAATGCGGAGCCCCAGCTTTTGGAGCCGATCGCCCTGGTGGAGGTGTCCACCCCCAACGGTTTCACCTCCAGCGTGTTGCAGTTGGTGTCAGGACGGCGGGGACAAATCCTCGGCTACGAAACCAAGCCCAATTGGGACGGCTGGGATTTGGTGCAGTCCTATTTACCCCAGGCGGAAATGCGTGATTTGATTGTGTCCTTGCGATCGCTCACCTTGGGCGTGGGCACCTTCTCCTGGCGCTATGACCACCTACAGCCGGTACCTGAAAGGCTCACGAAACAGGTGCTCAGTATGGCCCCCAGTCGTAGCTAAGCTACCTCACCCTTTAGCCACTTGGCTTAAGGGGGCGAACTAGGGGCTGTCATCAATTGAATCCCTAAGTCAAGAGCCGTGAGGGTTTCAGCCCCTAGCCTTGTTTATTTTTAAA
>CALCTI010000271.1 GCA_937894105.1 uncultured cyanobacterium | reverse complement strand
TACTCAAACCCTAGCCCATCCCCCCTCCGTAACCCCTATCTATGCAACAACGCCGTTCGGATCTAGCTTTAGCAGTAACCTTCACAGGATCTTGGCTTTTATAGTCAATTGCTACTTATGCAGGACATTCACTTGATGGGACATTTAGCGTAATGGTGTACAGCTAAGACCGCACTATCGGTCTCGCCAAAGCTTCGCGAACGGCAGAGGATGACCGACTTAGCCTAAATCTTCAGCGTCCATTGACGCATCTTGTGTTGAAACAGAGCGACCATAAAAGCTTTTCCAGGCGTCCTATTAGAGTTTAGAAGGACTATATTAAACTGCCCATAAATATAAATCCCCTTGCCCGGAAGCAAAGGGATTTAAAATCAGCCCAGACAAGCGGCTAAAAGCACTAGGGATTATTGTTCTTCAAAATCAACGCGCCTAAGTCGCCGCCAAGCCCACAGTCAGCACAAGTAAGATGATTGCACCAACGCCCAGCGCCACAACAGCGCGACGGTAAACAACGCTACTGTTATCAAGCACAGGCTTGTAAATCTTCAGCAGCCCCAGACGCAGCTTGGCATCCAAATGGTTAGCATCGTACCGTGCCATCCGTGCAAAGGGCATTTCGCCGCTGTTGCGCTGGGGCAATACTCGACGGCGCTGGAAAGGAACAATGTCGTCCCCAAAGTTTTCCAGGTACTCTTCGCTGTTAAGCAGCTCGTCCACAAAGCCCTGCAACCCTTTGGTGGCAATCACAATGGACCAGGTAATTTTTTCGCGCTCATTATACACTGCCCGCCCCAGCAGGCGCTGAATGCACAGCTCCACGAGACGATAGTTACTGTTGGTTTCGTAGTTCAAGCGGCGAAATGTGTCGGAGAGGATTAGCCCGCGCATAAATTCGCGAACGGTAATTTGACCGCTGCGCAACTGAGACTCGAGATTTTTCTCTCGATTAAAATCCAGAATCTGCTGCTCGTTAAAAGTTTGGCGGTAGGCGGCCCAAACCACCTCGTCTAGTTCTGAGCCCTGGGGTAGGTTCCCTAGGCTATAAATTTTAGGCTGCTCGTCGTTGGTAATTTCGTAGCCCTTGACGCGCTGATTTTGACTCGTTGGCGAGTAGCTTAAGGTTGGGATGGCCATATTATTTTGTTTTTCCCTAGGGTTTTATTTAGAAGGTCTTAAAATAGCTGAAAATAATGGGCTGAGAAGACTCACAAAGGGGAAAGGTTATTGAAGCGTCGGGGTCGATGCCCATGGGACCCACCCCGACTAACGGGAAGAGATAGCTTCCCTAGCTAACGCTTCTCCTGCGTCCTAGCCTGAAATACCTGCACGGGCAATTTCCAGAACAATAAACGCCGCGAAGGCTGCACCACCTAAGCCCCCCACAACGAAGCCTGAGGTAAACAGACTCCAGGTGCGGTAGTTGTTGATGTTGTCAGGAAGGATACCCACGGCGTTGCGATCGCCCTGGAATACCGCCAAACCATACAACAACAAACAGAAGCTCAGAATCACCACTAAGCCGGACGCGCCGCCGTAGCCAGCCAACAGTGCACTGTCGCTGCTACGCAAAGGACCCAGCTTGTAAAACGGTCCCAACAGCAAATAGCCGTGGGCCATGCCAATTTCTAAGCCCCGAGTAAACGGTGCCAGCCCCTTCCGATAAATTGGCAAGTTGCCGAGCCAAGCCAAACTAGTCTGGCTGGCGTTAACGGGGGTATTGAAACTGCCTTGGAGAACGTCGTTACGGTAAGGCTGAACGATTCCCATCGCAATGGGGCCGCCAGAAAATTCCGTTTCGCCAAAGCTTCCATCTTCAGCAAATTTCATTTCACTAAAGACGAAGCCAGCGTCGATCGCCCGGGACCGCAATCCGTGCCAAATATGCCCCGCCAGCAACAAGCTCGCCAAAATCAAGTGGAATAGCATCAGCCAGGCGCGCGGGGTAATGGCACCGTTCACAACCAAAGTTTGGGCCGGACCGTAGAACGCTTCGGCGTAAACCGTATCGTTTACCCACACAAAGAAGGACACAAAAAAGCCCATATAGGCCAGGGCAGCTTGGCTGTAGGACAAATAAGCCTCGCCAGACCACACCAACGCTTTCTTAGCCCATCCCGTCGGCTGGGATGCAATGTGCCACAGCCCCCCTGCAATACAGACGAGGCCGATCCAAATATGACCGCCCACCACATCTTCCAGGTTGTTCACCGCAGCCATGCCCTGAATGGTCCACCCGTCGGGGGTGACACCCACGATGTAGCCGAAAATCGTTAAAGGGTTAAGGGTGGGATTGTCTACAATGCGCACGTCGGCGATCGCCGGGTCATACAGCCCTCCATAAACGCAGGCTTTCAGCACCAACAACAGCGCCCCTGTACCCAGAAGCACCAGGTGGGAACCCAAAATTGAGGTCATTTTGCCGCCATCTTCCCAACGGTAGCCAAACCCCTGCTCGTCTAACACTTCAGGTCCCAAAGCCGCATGGTAAATACCACCGGCCCCCAGAAATGCCGACGCCACCAGGTGAACCATCCCCACCGCGAAATACGGATAGGTGTCCACCACTTGCCCACCGGCACCAATGCCCAAGCCCAGGGTCGCCAGGTGGGGCAGCAAAATCAAATTTTGCTCGTACATGGGCTGGATCACATCAAAGCGCGACAGCTCAAACAGCGTCATCGCCCCTGCCCACAGAACAATCAGTCCCGCATGGGCAATGTGAGCCCCCAACAGCTTCCCGGACAAATCCCGGAAGCGGAAATTCCCTGCCCACCAAGAAGACGGGTCAACAGAATCCTGTACAAATCGCACATTAATTGTGCCCCCAGGGAAGTCAACGTAACCTGGGGGACGAGTTTGTGTAAATGTCATTTATGCCACCTGTCCTCGAGTAGATTCGACGACCCGACCTTCTTTGAAGCTATAGCCCGCTGCCCGAAGGGAGTGGAAAATATGCCCCTGCAGGAAGAAGAATCCTAGCCAGAAGTGGGAGTTCGCCAACCAAACTCGAACCGTGGCAACACCACCGTCAGCGCTGGCAAATACCGGGAATCGGTCAAACTTCAGCACCAAGGTGGGACCAAAGAACTCAACGGGAAACACGGTGGAATTAACGGAGACAAACAACGTTGCGACAAAAGCCATTAGGCTCACGGCACCGATGCTGTAGGACAAATAGGCTTCACCGGACCACACAAACAGCTTCTTGGCCCAACGGGTGGGAGCTGTACGCATGTGCCATAGGCCACCCAGGATGCAAATCGCGCCGATCCAAATATGGCCGCCCACCACATCCTCAAGGTTATCTACGCCAGCGAGCCAGAACTTGCCTTGGGTACCCACCAAGTAGCCAAAAATTTTCGTAAAGCTAAGGGTTGGGTTAGAGACCACACGCACCTGCTGAATCGTTGTGTCGTAAAGACCACCGATATACATTGCTTTTGCCACCAGAAGGAATGCACCTAATCCCAACAGGGTCAGGTGGATCCCCAAAATAGTGGTCATTTTGCGGGTGTCGTTCCAACGATACCCAAAGAAATCAAACTTGCCCTCCAGGGTGGACTGTCCCTTGATGGAGTGGAATAAGCCGCCAGCACCCAAAAACGCAGAACTAATAAGGTGTAGCGCCCCCACC
>CALCTI010000270.1 GCA_937894105.1 uncultured cyanobacterium | reverse complement strand
GCAGTTACACTGGTGGCCTGCATGAGCCTCGTTGTTTTTCTTCATATCCGGATTTCGTATCAGTATTTAGAGACCACCTTTCAAGAGCAAATTCGAGGTCTCATCCAGTTCCACTGGTGGCCAGCATGAGTCAGTATGTGAGTCTACATAAACGGATTTCGTATGAGATCGGACGGGGCACTTTGAGTTTGGCTTTCAGGTAATAACGCACGGTTTTATGAACTGTTTTGTAGGGAATATTCTTCACACTATTTCCGATGAAGTCTATTATTTCGCTTCACTGCCAAAAAGCCGATCGCACCCACCCCAAAAACTGCCGCCATTCCCACCCCGTAGCCCCATTGGGCGGCCGGCGAATTTGCTGAGTTAGACAGGGCACCTGAGGCTGCTTCTATAACCGGTGTGTCCGTAGCCGGCGCTTCCGTAACCGGTGTTTCTATGGGGGCGATCGCCGATCCCACACCACTTTTGACGATCGCTTCATGGTCAATGGAAAATGCGCCAAAATTTCCAGCCGTTTTAGGAGCGCAGCCAAAGGTTAAGTCATAGGTGCCAGCCTCAGGAAACGTTAGATTTGCCCCAGGAATGCTTTGGTAGCGTTCAGCTTCAATAGGCACCACTTCTGGCGTTAACAGGGGAGAATTTCCAGGCGCAAAGGGCTGTTTGCGTACTTCAAGGGTGCAATTAGCAATACTGAGGGGCACCACCTCGCCTCCTTGGCGGGTCAGCAAAAACCAAACCCGAGTGGGCTGGCCGGCAGTGGGCTGGTGCTCCGGCTCCACGTGGACAGTTACGGCAATATCACTGACGATTTTGGTGCTGTGGGACGAAGCGGTGATCGGTACTGCCCAGATAAGTCCCACTGAAAGAGGCAGAAAATATCGCCGAAGGGAGATGTTTTTTACAGCTATTTTCACGATTTCACTAGTAATGACTTTAAAGGCTTTTTTAAGGGGAAATTTAGAGATTTATCTAGTCAATATCCAGATATTTATCAATGGCTTAATTCATAATTTCATTGACAACTTTATTAGTAAGCTAATCAATAACTTAATCGTCCCATAAACGACGACCAAAAGTTTCGCCAAAACGCTCATGGGCATCTTGAAGCATATTAGAAATATCTGGTTTTTCTGAAAATTTAGAGACACAATTGCCGCAGTTATTACAGCGATCGCCTCGCCGCCCAGGAAACCAATGTCCAGCATTTTCTAACATTCCATAGCGATACTTAGCATAGTCTTCCATACCGTAAATATCAGCCAAATTCTTAAGTCTTAAAATCTCAGGGATCGCCACATCTTCAGGGCAAGGTAAACACTTATAGTATTGGGCATGCTGCTCATCGGACGCTATTTTCAGAGCCTCTGAATCGAGCGTTTCTAAGATTGTTTGCTCTTGGAGGTTGAGCGATCGCCTGCTCTCAATATTCGCCACCGTCGCCAATTCCGATGGCTTGGCAGGACCGACACTTAAGGTAGTAATTCTAGAATCTGCCAATAAAAATCGATATCCCCATTCCAACGTTGTCAGAGGCTGACAAAGACCCATCAGCTTGTGCGGCGGCGAATATAGTTTGCCACCTTTATCAGCGGGAGAAATAATAAAAACTCCCATATCTTTTGCACTGGCTAGGGCGATCGCTGGGGCGTTGCGCTGCAAAAAATAGCCGTAGTGCAAATTCACAAAGTCAAAGCGATCGCTACCCATTGCTTCTAATAAAAGCTCCAAACTACCGTGGGATGAAAACCCTAAATACTTAATGCGACCATCAGCAATACCCCTACAAATACCCGTCATTCCTGCCGCATTTGACTCATCTAAAACCCATCGCAAATGCTCAAGAGTATTGACCCCATGAATCGCTAACATATCTAGGTAATCCGTTTGAAGTCGATCTAAAGATTCATCAATCCAACGCTCAACTTCATCAGCATTTCCTTTTGGTAGCAGCTTCGTTGTCAGGTGCAATTTTTTGCGATCAATTCCTGACTGAAACGCCTGTCCTAAATAGGATTCACTATTGCCATAGCTACGGGCTGTTTCAATATGATTAATTCCAATTTCAATCGCCCTCTCTAAGGTGGAAAGAAACATATCCGGCGATGACAAACAACGCATTGTCCCCAAGGAAAACGCTGAAATATTAAGTCCAGTGCGTCCAAACCGTCGATAGTCCACTGCCTTCGTCCATTTACGCCTGCGCTGCTAGATTTTTCAGGTACAGCTTCTGGATTTTTTCGTAATACTGATCTCGCTGGTCATATAAACGCTTCAACGGACGCGGCTGGCACTGGTTTAAACAATAGGCTCCCATCAGCGGCAGGGCGATCGTACTATCCGTGTAACAAACCACCGTATCTGCCAGCGCCTCCGGATCCACCTTCCCCCAGCTCACCGCCTCACTTGGAATTGCCCCCGACAGCCCCCCCGTATCCGGTCGCGCATCGGTAATTTGTACAAAATAATCATGCCCCTGCTCCTCCAATCCCAGCACTTCATGGAGCTGAGGCTGGGTTTGCAACAGGAAATTTTTTGGACTGCCGCCGCCAATCATAATCGCTGCGCTTTTACCGTCACCGTCGTTTCCCCGCGCAAAATAGGCGATCGCCGCCGTTTCATTTACATCCACCGATGGATCAATCACCAATTTCGAGCCCTCCAGCGCCACCGCCGCCACATTCATCCCAATGGAGCTATCTCCCGGAGAGGAGGTATAAACTGGCACGCCACACTCGTACGCCGTCGCCATTAAGCAAGAATGTTCTGCCCCTCGCTGCCGTTCAAATTCGCAAATGTATTTTCCCAACAGGTAATGAAATTCCGCCGTTCCCATCGTCTTTTGAAACGGTTCTGCCTTTAGGGTTCTGCGAATAAAAGCATCCGAATCGAGCAGCACGCCATAGTCAAAAATAATATCGTAAATGCGAATGGTATCTTCTTTACGCAGAACCACATCGTCCAAGAAAGGCGTGCTGGAAAACAAATCCATCCCCAGTCCATAATGGAGATCATGGTATAAGTTAGCACCTGTGCTGATCACATAATCGATAAATCCGGCTCGCATCAGCGGCGCCAGTACCGACACCCCAAACCCTGCTGGCGTCATGGCTCCTGACAGGCTTACCCCTACGGTCACTCCCGGTTGAAAAACTCGCTGGCTTAGAAGCTGACAAATTTCCTTTAATCGTGCTGAATTGTATGCCGTGAAATACCGATCAACGAGATCCACAACGGCAACATCACCAGAAATAGGAGTGGGGGCGATGTTCCGCCCGAGCGCTTTAGCCATAAGAAATTTAGGGACCTTTTGTTGAGGAATCTTCTCAAGGGGCGCTGCGAGGAGCAACATAAAAGCCAGTAAAAATGCGGCTTACGGACACTATAGCCTCTTCCATTGGCTGCATGTCATCATAGAAAGTTTGTCGAAATGCACATGATTTGCATAAAAAAATCGCCTTAAACCGATAGAGGGATGAGGGCGATCGCCAAAAGGCATCGCTTCTATGTTTCAACTTCCCGAAAAAGCTTTACCTAATTTAATAATCTCCACGGTAAATTTGGATTTAATGCCATAAATGAGGAAGACCGTCTCACCCAAATTTAAAAGCTATTATCTACTTTTTGTGACATATGGCTGATAAACGTTTCATCGTACAGGTTTCTTCTGACGGAGATTCAAACCTTTATTACAATGCTGAAAATACGGCAGGCACGCCTGCTTTCCAGGGGCTAAAGTTTATCGAAAAAGGGGATGCCGCTTGCATTGCAAAGGCTAAAAAGGGAAAAATTTATGTTTTGGAGCCTAAAGAGGTAAAAAAAGCAAAACCTTACAACCCTCTTCCTATTTATGTTGGCGTTTTGTTAGGGGTCATTACTGCTCTTCGTTATCCTGTTTTGTTTGGACTTATTGTCCCTGAAACACAGGTAACTGAAAAGTGTGTCATTGAGTCTTATAATCCCCCAAATTGTTAATGAAAATCTTTTTCTGTCTGATTTTTTAGTTTATCTCGATTCACTTTATTGATTTGTTCAAGATGCTTTTAACACCGATCAATATAGCGCTTTATTAGAAGACGCTTCATGCAAATCAGAAGGATTAGGGGCGATCGCCAAGGTGTCACAACTTTTAACGCGATTATTCCACACAGCTTCAAACTAAAAGGGTAAAGCCAGAGAATATTTAACGGCTTGACCCCTTTTTTGTGGCCGTATATTTGCTCGCTTTTACATTACCTTTATCGTCGGTGACACCTATGGAACGAACCGTTTCCTCTTCCCAATCCCATAGCTCGGCCTGGATTTTTCACAGTTGGTTATCCTTTGCTCTATCTGTGGGATCAATGGCCATAGGCATTTATTTGCTTCCCGTCAACGGTTGGCAGAAAGGCTATCTGGGAATGGGATTGATTTTTACCGTGGGCGCAACGGTCAATATGTCGAAAACTACTCGAGATCTACACGAGTCAAAAAAGATGATTGCCAAAGTAGAAGAAGCGAAAGTGGAAAAGCTTCTCGCTAGCAATAACTTGTAGGATTTTTGGTAAATCACTCTGCTTGCTCTGATTAAATAGTCCCCTAATTTAGCCGTGATTCAATCCTAATAAACGGCCTTGAGAAGGCGATTTTATGCTTTTATTTTCGCAGTCTTAAGGCTTATTTTTTCGCCAGCTAAGTCAATAAATCAGCTTTTTTCCACTTCAAGTCGCTTTTGAATTTGATTACAATTCCATAGTCCAAAGCCAATCCAAAAGATCGATAAAATTGCAGTCAATCCTAAAACTATCGGTGCGCCAAATTGAGCGACCAGTTGGGGAGCTGCAGCGGTAAATAACCCGCCCCCCACAATTGGTTCAAAGAACAATTGTTTGTAGGCAAAACTTTCAAAGGCTCCTGTTTCGCTTTTGGGATCCACCATGCGAATTAGCAAAATGCCCGTGGCGGTCACTCCCATAGATTGCCCCATATCGCCAATGCCTCGTTCAAACCAGTACAGCGGCAGTAGCCGTGGTGCTAGGTAGATAAACGCTAGGATATTCCACACAATTCCGGCGATCGCCAGCACTACAAAGGTTTCGAGATTGGCCCCGATCACGGTCAAATTAATCGACGCTAAGGCAGTGATTACCACAATATCCAGGGAAACACCGGCGATTCGCTCCTGAAGCTGACGATTGATCAAGGCTTCCAGCCCTAGTTTTTCCATAATGATCTGCACGATAATGCCGCCCACCAGAGCCATTGGAAATAGGGGGATTGCGCCGATTAACTCCAGGCCGCCCGCGCCCCAGGTGAATGACTCAATCAAGGTGAAAAATTGCAACAGCAACCAGCCGATCGCCACCGCCATGGCCGTAAAGCCAAAATTTAGGGAAATGGGATCCACCAGCAGCCCTTGCATTAGCTTCCGTCGCCGCTGCAGCACTTCCGCCGGCTCTGGCTTCGGCTCCCAGCTCTGCTTCATCGCGTCCCCTGCGTCTACCGGCTCGGGATCAACGGGTAAATATCCCCTGCTGCGCCCCCAGGCAGCGAGGGCTGTGCCAGCGATAACCCCCGTTACAATGCCAACGGTTGCCAGCCCCAGAGCCAAGTCGCCCCCTGCCTCAAAGCCTAATTTTGTAAAGGTTTCTGCCATCCCGGCAGCGGTGCCGTGCCCCCCCTCAAAACCAATTTCAATTAGCGTACCGGCAATGGGACTAGCGCCAAATATTGGGGTTAACAGCACTAAGCCTAGGAATAAGCCGATCGCATATTGCCACCAAGCCAAGGTCTGTCCAAAAGCCACCTGGGGAGAGGTTTTTCGCCAAATGGATCGAGGGTTGGGCAGCGATTCCCCTAAAAATAGGGCGGCAAAAACTAAGTTAATAAAAACGCCGGAGCTTTGACTCCACACGGTGCGAATATCTTCAGGAAAAACCCCCGATGCCCAATAACCGTCGGCGGGGACTCCTAGCTGTTGGGCGATCACCCCAAACACTCCGGGTCCCAGAAGCAGGGCGATCGCCCCAGCAATAATCGACTCCGGTAAATATAGGGATTGAAAGACTTTAATTTTTTGTTTGGCAAGGCGTCCCAGCAGGACCAACCCTCCCAAAATAACCATCGCGAATAAAACGCTAATTAGCTTGAACATAGACGCGGTGAAGTAAACAATAGTGAAAATAGTGAACGTGTAGCCGAAAAATGCCCTTCAAAGGAATAGGGGCACAGTCTCTGCGCCCCTACGATAAACCACTGATTTTGTTGACCGTTAACTTTTGTCCGCTTGGGATCAAAACCCTAGGAGCTGAAACCCTTGCAGTCCATAGGGTTTACGATTTAATGATGAATAACAGCCCCTAGTTGCGATTCATCACCTTGTTGGCATTCAGGCGAGTTGTCTCGGAGGAATAGCTGTCAAGGGTGATGGGCACCGGCTTAACAGTCCAAATATCCCGACAATATTCCCGAATGGTGCGATCGCTGGAAAAATATCCCACTCGCGCCGAGTTCAAAATCGCCATGCGGATCCAGCCCTCGCGATCGCGATAGGCCCGGGACACCTTCTGTTGGGTATCCGAATAGGCTTGGTAGTCCGCTAGCAACATATATTCGTCGTGGTACAGCAGGGAATCCACAATAGGCTTAAACAACTCCGTATCCCCTTCGGAAAACTCACCGCCGGCAATGCGATCAATCACCTGACGCAGCTCCGAGTTGTCCTCGTAATAGCGATAGGAGTTATAGCCGTTGTACTTCAGCTGAGCCACTTCGGGAGTGGTGAGCCCAAAGAGGAAGAAATTGTCCGGTCCCACCAGGTCGCGAATTTCCACATTCGCCCCGTCCAAGGTGCCAAAGGTTAGGGCGCCGTTAAGGGCAAACTTCATATTGCCCGTACCAGAAGCCTCTTTGCCCGCCGTGGAAATTTGCTCCGACAAATCCGCCGCCGGG
>CALCTI010000269.1 GCA_937894105.1 uncultured cyanobacterium | reverse complement strand
ATACTGAGCCCCGTTTCTCCTGCCGCCGCCTCTGCTAGGGCTTCTTTGAGAGCGGGCACATCGGGAACTTGGTTAGAATTTTGTAAAATTTGCGCCAGGTAGTGAAGAATCGTATTGCCCTGGGGAGAATTTAAAAAGCTAAAAATAACCTGGGCGTTAACATTGGCAGGCTCCCCTAGGATGGCGCGAATTTCTTCAATTTCATTGGGATTCAACAGGCGAGCGTACAGGCGCAGATCGGGCTCGATGCGATTGTCACTGACCAGTGCCTCTAGGCTGGCTACCTGAATTCGCGCCCGGATTTTGCCATAAACAAACTCGATGGACTCTGCTCCCCAGGCGGTTCCCGGTGAAAGCATAAAACCACAGGCGGTTAGTACCGTCGAAACCAGCCATCTGGATGCCCGTTGCGATCGCCGCTCCCGTTTTCCTTTCACAGATACCTCATCGCGATACCGTCGCCCATTCAGCCATATCGTCCGGCAAAATTGTCCTGACAAAGTGTTTCTGTGTGACGCTTCCTACCACTGTCTTGCTTACCTAGGGCATGTTGTTAATTAAACCGCAGAAGCCTTGCCCAGTGGGGAGTGCGCGTCTTTTAAAACAAAAAAGCTAGGCCCCTGTAGCCATTGGGTTTGAGGTTTAATTGCTGACAGCCCCTAGCCTCCGCTCCGCTTCGCCGGATACCCTCGCGCCACCAGTAGTTTCACCAACTGGTCCGCATAGTCCCCCTGAAGTTCCAGGGTGTCATCCCTGACGGTGCCACCGGTGCCGCACTGGGCTTTTAGCTTTTTCAACAGGTCCTTTAGGGTGTCCGGACCACATTGAAATCCGGACACCACCGTCACCGTTTTACCGCCGCGCCCTTTCCGCGACGCTTGCACCCGTAATTTTTGTTCGCTGGGAGGCAACTCCACGGGCGATCGCTCCAGCGCTTCATCACTGGAACCGCCAAACTCCGAATACACCACCCGGTTTTTGCCACCTTTCCCCTTTCGATTGCGATCGCCCATAGCTGCCTTTTCCTGCGCCAGTTAGCTAGCGTCAACACCCCAATGGAAACATACCGTTTGTAGGGGCAGTTTATAAGGAGAAAATTTTATAAGGAGAAATTTGTAGGAGAAAAACGGTAGGAGGCAGTTTGTAGGAGGCAATCCGTCCTGCACCCTTGGCAAATCTGGATAAATCTGGCAAGTTCGCCACGGTCACGACAGCGCTTAATGTCGAGATTCACCCTTAGACTTAGGCCACATAGATTTGGGCCACAGCAGGCGAATGCCTAGAAAGGCAAATCCAGCCGCCGCTGCCCCTTTAACCCAAACCGTTGGCAACACCAGAGCGGCCCCGCCGCCCGCCACAACACCAATGGCGCTAGCCATAATTAGCGCCACGGAAGTGCCCAAAAATACGGCCGTAGGGGATTTTGAGTTGCCACTTAGGGCGATCGCCGCCAGCTGACTTTTATCCCCCAACTCCGCCAAAAATACCGTGGCAAAACTGAGAGCCAAAAGCTGCCAACTTCCCTGTTCATTTGCTAGCCAGTCCGCCAACCAATTCATGGGTACTTAATAATTTCCAGAATGATTTTTAGTTTATTTACCTGTGCCACTGATACCTTTGCCGCTGTTCTTTATTCTAGGCTGCGTGCAAAATATCCCATAACAATGATGTGGCTACTACCAGGAAAATGCTGCCGACAACTTTTTCCAGCAAATCGTTCGAAACGCGTCTGGCGAGGAACCGCCCTAAAAGGACGCCCACAAGACTGGTGACCACTAGGGCGATCGCCGCCCCCAAGAATACAATCCAGGGACGTTGGGACTCAGCGGTCATAAGCAGCACCGCTAACTGAGTTTTATCGCCGAACTCTGCCGCAAATATCGCAATAAAAGTGGTGCCGAAAACATTCAAGAAAGGGTTGGAACCTTCGAATGCTAGGCGCTGATCAGCGTTGTTGCGGGAAATACGAGAGCCTTGACTAGGCACTGAGTCCTTATAAGCTTGAGTAGATTCACCGACAGACTTCGGCGGATCAAGAAGAGGCTGAGGCACGGTAAACGGGTAGTTGAGATCAACAGGGATTACTAATTCTACAACTGTTACGGCGAATTACAACAGTGTTTTGTTAGTTCCAGTGCCCCGTGTGGACCTCATGATGCGGGTATTATGAAAACATTATGAATAAAAATAGTACAGAAAAATCACCAACTAAATCCAGCAATTTTTTGAGTTTAATCCTGCGCCATCAGCCAGATATTATTGATCTCAAATTAGATAATCAAGGATAGGCTAATGTGAATGATCTGCTAATAAAAATGGATCGCTATGGAAAGCCTGTTAGTAAATCGCAACTGACCAGAATTGTTGAAGAAAATGATAAGCAGCGTTTTGGTCTCAATGGCGATCGCAGCCGCATTCGTGCGAATCAGGAACACTCTATTGCCATAGATCTAGGGCTGCCTCCTCAGACCCCTCCAAGCCTTCTGCTCCAAGGCGCTGCTGCCAGATTTCTAGACTCAATCCGCCAGCAAGGGTTATGTCCTAAAAGTCGCCAACAGGTGCATGTTTCTGATAACAAAGAGACGGAGAAAATAGTTGGGCAGCGTCACGGAAAACCAGCCATCTTAGAAGTGAATAGTGGCAAAATGGCTCGTCAGGGATTTGGTTTTTTTCTGTCTGATACTGACGTTTGGCTAACTGAAACTGTGCCAAAAGATTATATTAGTTTCCCTGCCTAGATCACGTCATTAGTTGACTTTAAAATGCAGTATTTACCAGAATTTTAGCCCCTAGTCTTCTTTGTTTTCAAGGGCACAAACATCTTAACTTCGTCAGACTTTTGGATCCCAATTGATGACATGCCCAAGGGAGTACTGCAAGGTTATGGTGACAATGGCTAGGGGCTGTATCAATTAAATCTCAAGCTCAATAGCGGCAAGGGGTTCAGCCCCTAATATTTTTATTGAAAAGGGCGCGTACTTTCCACTGCGCCATGCTTCTGGAGTTTATATTGATGATACGCCCTAGAAAATAGCGCTTGCTTCGTTATCCCTGGCGCTGTGGATTGTTCCCGTTGTCAATTTCAGCGCCTCATGAAATACGGGCGAGTTTCAGGAGAAATTTCCTCGGTAGCTACAAGCTTATGTTAGTAACAAAAGTCCCAAACAGCGCCCTATCGCCATAAGGGCAACGCTTGCTTGGCAGCACTATCAGGAATGGGTTTAATTGTGGAGGTTAATTATGGGGTCTAAAGCACTGTTCAGTCTGGCTGCTTTTAGTGTTGTTGCTTGCGGGGTGGGGCTGGTTTTTCCGAGTATGGCTCACACTGAGCGGGGGCGATCGCCCTATCGAGAAATCAGCCCACAGGAATTTGAGCAACGCTTTTTTACTACCCAGCTGCCACCCCATTTAAGTGACGATGCTCTTTATTCCATCGCGATCGCCGTTTTTGGGCGCTACACCGGAGAAAGGGAAGGTCGCCAGTCAGAGTCCATTGAAATTAAGTATGACCAGGAAGGGGGAGCGATCGCTACGATTACGGCGATCGGATTGGCGGATGATTCTGTGGGCGCAGTGCGAATGCGCCTCGATTTTATGCGGGACAATGAACTTGGCTGGCAACTGGTTTGGGTCGGCACACAGCAACAATGCCACAGGGGACGGGGCAACCAAAACTGGACCGCCGCCCCTTGTCCCTAACTTCATACTGAAGCCAGCGCAGCATCGATCCTCCATTACTCTAGGGGGAGTAATGGAGGCCAGATCCCATGTTTGATTGACTTTGATGTGTGCCGTTAATTAGCAAATTAACGAGAGGCTTGGCGATCGCTCAGAGGTGTCGTTAGCAAAGCAGTGGTGAATTCAATAGGGCAATCTTGGTATTAACTCAGACAACCTAAATAATGCCTTGATGTCCACATAAACTAGCTACAACTATGGATCCCCATAAGCAACGGTCAATTCCTCTTAATTAAGTTGTTTTAGATCCTAATGTTGATCGTGATTCTCGGATCTCTCCACGTCTTTTATTAGTCTTGAAATATAACTCTCACTGTCGCCACTAATCTTATGATTGTCACCAATCTCTAATAGGTTAGATGTGTTTTTAATAAAGACTTTTAGCGCTTCAACCCTTTGGTTAAACCACGAATCAGAAGAGTGTGTTATCGATGTCTCCTTCAAAATAACCCTTTCGCCAGGGTGGCTATAAAAGGGCTCGGGCGGCACATGGGGAACGACATCTCCACTGTTAATCACTCTGAAATGAGGCCCCTCCTTTAGTTTGTCATTGAGTTGTTCTTCAAACGCTCCGTTACCAGGGCGAGGGCTTCCAAAGGTGTAAACACCGTAGACTTCACGGGCGTTTTCCGTCAACATTCCGGCGTATAAAGAACATAGTGCTCCGCCTAGACTATGCCCCGTAATCCATATTTTTTTATCTCCTGTTGTTAGGGCTTGATTTAATAATTTCGTAATTGGAACCGCTGCGGGAAACAGAGCATCTTGGAAACCCTCATGGACTCTAGTGTTGTCTAAAGGTCCTGGATCATAAACCGATTGAAAGTTGGCTAACCAATCTTTTAAACTATCGCTACCTCGAAAGACCACTACGACGCTAATGTCGTCAGACATGACATAACATTGCGTGTCAATGTCAGGTTTTTTAGCAACATGGGCAACGCCCTCAAGTTTGAAGCCCCAACTTTCGACAGTTCGTTTGATTTCTTTGTCACGCTTTTCATAGGCTAAATCGCAAGCGATCGCCAAAGATAAAGCCGTTTTTGCGTCATAAGAACGGGTCTGACTTAATCCTGAAAACCTACTGTGAATTTTGGCTTGGTCCTTATTTTTAGTCTTATTTAAAAAGTTCATTGATTGATTACTCTGACTGAATTTAAAATATAACGATTTCCAAGGCAGGTTCTTTAACTATTTGCTTCTGGGGCAATAAGCTTAAGTACGCTATTTCTAGCCCACCCAGTAAACCTGTCCACGTTGAATTAAGAGATATTTATTTCAATACAAAAAAATTAGCTCCCAATCAAAGCTATCTTCTTTACGCTTCACCTTTGCTGTTTCGAAAACTTAGCCTGATAAAGGGGCAATGTCTTTATCTTTGCGGCAGCAAAGGGTCATAACATTCGCCAATAATTCGCTAATGCTTTTAACAAAGCAACAGTTTTAATAAATTAAGGAATCGTCCCTGTAAGTCGGATTAGCATGGGTGTGAATCGTCGCAACCGGGGACTATTGCACCTATGCAGCTGAGAGAACACACCACCCAGATTTCGAACGTTTTGGTGATTGGTAGCGGAGGCTCTGGGTTAAGGGCGGCGATCGCGGCGAAGCAGGCGGGGTTAGCGGTGGCGGTTCTGGGTAAGCGCAGCCGGGGAGATGTGCATACGGTGTTGGCAGCGGGGGGGATTAATGCGGCTCTGGCGAATGTGGATCCGGAGGATTCGTGGCAGCAGCATTTTGCCGATACGTACCTGGAAGGCTATGGCATTGCGGAGCCGCGGGTGGTGGAGCTGATGGCGAAGGAGTCGCCGGACCTGGTGACGGAAATCGATGGGTGGGGGGCCAATTTTGCCAAGCTGGATAATGGCAAAATTGACCAGCGTTTTTTTGGGGCTCACACCTATCGGCGTACCTGTTATTCCGGCGATTATACGGGGCGATCAATTTTGCTGGCGCTGTTGAGTAAAGCCAGTGAGTTGCAGATTCCGATTCACGATTCCCAGTATGTGACGGAGCTGTTGATTAGCGATCGCATCTGCTTCGGAGCCATGTCGTTCAATATTCATAGCGGCGAGCGCACGGTACATTTAGCGGATGCGGTGGTATTGGCGGCGGGGGGACATACGCGAATTTGGCGTAAAAGTTCGTCCCGGCGCAATGAAAATACGGGCGATGGGTTTTATTTAGGGTTACAGGCGGGTTGCCAGCTCACCGATATGGAAATGGTGCAGTTTCACCCTACGGGGATGGTGCTGCCGGAGGAAATTGCCGGGACATTGGTGACGGAGGCAGTGCGTGGCGAGGGGGGATGGTTGATTAATGGCAAGGGCGATCGCTTTATGAAAAACTACGACCCGGAGCGCCAGGAATTATCCACGCGGGATCGGGTGGCGATCGCTAATTACACAGAAATTATGGACGGTCGAGGAACGGCAAACGGCGGCGAATATTTGGACATTAGCCT
>CALCTI010000268.1 GCA_937894105.1 uncultured cyanobacterium | reverse complement strand
ATATCGCCGTCATCCCCAACGCCGCTGTCTTCACCGGGGCCGCGTTTTTTCCCGCCGGCCGTGTCTTGGTCGGGGCTGGGCTGGGGTAGCACCGACGATGCCATCACCCGATCCACGGGTGTCTGGGGATTGGTGCTGGCGCGCCCACAGTAGGCGTCACCGCGATCGCGCCCATATTCTTTCAGCAAATTCAAACAGTCTTCGCGCTTTTTAAACGCCCCGGCAAACACTTGGTAAATTTGGCGATCGCCCAGGTTGGCATAGTCGGGATACCACAGCCAGCCCGCTTGGTTAAACCCACGACTGCGCAGGTCTTGGACTCGCTGCAACGCCAGGTCGCGATTGTCGTTTTTGTAGGCAGCGTCCGCCAGAAAATAGGCATCGGGAGTAATTAACCGCCCGTCCGCCTGGGCTTCTACGTAGGGGGACAGGCCTTTAATCCATTGGGACAACGCTAAACCGCCCCCCACCAATACGCCCACCGCCGCAAAACCCACTAAAATTCCCGACCACTGCCCCAATTTGCCAGCACTTTTGCCGCCGTCCTCTGAGGGGCGTTGGTGGGGAATGGGCGATCGCGGTTGATTGCTTTGGGGATTAGGTGGGGCGATCGCTGCCGTGGGCGGCGGGGCAGGGCGACCGAGGGCCACAGTTTTCATTTGAGATTTCCCCTGGGCTGCCGGATAGGCTTCTAGTCCCCCATAGGCGTCCCCATTCGGGGGGGGCAGGTTGGGGCGGTGTCGCAGGGCTGCGGCCGATTAGGGTTGTCAGCATATCGTTAGCGGACCCAAAGCGGCTGCGGGGATAGGTATGGGTTGACCCTTCAAGGCAGGCGCGCAAATTGGGCGGCAAGGTTTTTAAGGTATCAGACCAGATCAAATCGCCGGTGTGAGGATCGGCGGGAAATTCTTCCGGAAAACAGCCGGTGAGTAGATAAATCGCCGTCCAGCCCAGGGAATATAAATCGCTGGCATAGCCCGGTCGTCCGGCGGCCTGCTCCGGGGGCATAAATCCAGGGGTGCCCACCACAATGGAGCTAACGGGGGAGCCTAGGGAATTGATTTGAGCCCCCATGGTTTCCTTCACCGCGCCGAAGTCAATGAGAAATGGGCGCTGGTCCTGGTGGCGCACAATAATATTGTCAGGCTTAAGGTCCCGGTGAATAATGCCGCAGCTATGGACCGTTTCCAGCACGGGCAATAGCTGGCGCAGCAGATTATCCACCGCCGCCGGCGACCAACGTCCCTCTCGGTTTAGGCGCTGGGTTAAGGTGTTGCCGTCAATCCATTCTTGAACTAAATAAAATTCGCCTCCCTCTGATAAGTAGGCGTATAGGCGGGGGATTTGGGGCGATCGCTCCCCTAATTTTTCCAGCACCTCCGCCTCTCGAGCAAAGCGATCGCGAATCAAGGTATAAGTGGCCGAATCATGGGTGAGAGGTTTGAGTTGCTTAATCACGCACTCACGGGCTGACGGCATTTGCAGATCTTTGGCCAGAAACGTTTCCCCAAAGCCCCCTCGTCCCAGGGCTCGCAGCACTTGGTATCGTCCGCCCAAAAGCGATCGCCCGGTGGCTCCGTCACCCGCTGCCTGCATTGTGGTCATTGCTTCTCCCCTGCATTAATCCCCTGCATTAATCCTCAGCATTAATCCTCAGCACTAACCCCCGTTGCCCAGTTATATCAGTCGTCCCAGGCGATCGCCGGGCCAAAATCGCAGCCAAGCCCGTCCGATAATATTATCCGTGGGCAAAAAGCCCCACACGTGGGAGTCGTTGCTGTTATTACGATTGTCCCCCATGACAAATATTCTGCCCTCTGGCACCTGGATCCGGGGAAGGGCATAGGTGGGCGGCGATGCAATATAAGGTTCATTAAGGGCGGTTTCATCCACAAAGACTCGACCATCGTGCACTTCCACCAACTGTCCTTCCGTGGCCACAATGCGCTTAATAAACGCCTGCTTTTTGTCGTAGCCCAACGCCTGAAGCTGGGGCGGCGGCTCGAACACCACAATATCGCCCCTATGCACCGGCCGCACCCACTGGGATACCTTTTCAACCACCAGGCGATCGCCTACATGCAAAGTGGGAAACATAGAGTCCGACGGGATATATCGCGGCTCCGCAATAAACGTGCGCACCAGAAACGACAGCACCAGGGCGATGGCAATAACTTTGCCGTTTTCTCGCCATGACTGCCACGGTGAGGTGGTTTGAGACGATGGCGACGTAGATTGGGATAGCTTAGGCTGCGGCGACTTAGGTTGGGGTGACTTAGGCTGCGGCGACGACTTGGACGAAGAAGGCTCGGGACGACTCATAAAGGGGACGCAAGCGGGATATCGATAATCGCAGCATCTCAAACGCTGCATAGGATAATCTTAGAGCCTAATCAAGGTCCAACTTTAACTTTGCCCTGATTCCCACTGCTTAAGCGGAATCATTCAATTATCCCAGGGTGCATCACATGGAAAGCATTGACGGCAGGGAAACGGTTATTCATCGGGGAGGATGCCATTGCGGGCGGGTGCGATTTGAAGCGAGGGGTCCTCAAGTTTTGCCCACGATCCAGTGCAATTGCTCCCTGTGTGACAAGGTGGGCTATTTACATTGGATTGTTCCCGGCGATCGCGTCCAACTCATCCAGGGACAGGATGCCCTGACGCAATACACGTTCAACACCGGCACCGCGAAACATTATTTCTGTCAGTACTGTGGCGTGAAATCTTTCTACGTGCCGCGCTCCCATCCCAATAGCTACAGCGTTAATGTGCGGTGCTTAGACTCGGGCACCTTTACCGTGGGCGATCAAAAATTATTCGACGGGCGAAACTGGGAGCAAAATATCTCCCAAATAGCATCTCCAACTCCAGCCCAGTCCCAGTAAAAATGGCCCGCCGTCAAAACCTAAAGCGAGTCCACCCCTGAGGCTGAAAACAGGGAGTCGATTCCCATGATGCAACTTACATTTCACATGCATTTCGCACGGACATTATGCACACACAAGCATTGCGCACAGTTAATAGAAACTTATAAAAAAACGGGCAAGGAGGGATTCGAACCCCCGACACCCTGATCCGTAGTCAGGTGCTCTAGTCCACTGAGCTACATGCCCTTTTGCGTCTGCGTTTCATCTTCGCTCACAGCGCTGTAGAAGTATAGCATGGGTTTTTAGAATCGGAAAAAGAGGCGAGAAATAGGATGGCAGATTTGATGGCAGAGTCTTCCCTAACCCATCTGAATGCCCAAGGTCAGGCGCAAATGGTGGATGTGTCGGCGAAGGGGGCAACGGTGCGAGAGGCGATCGCCATCTCCCGAGTAACCATGCAGCCGGAAACATTGGCGTCGTTCACGGCGGGATATTAGCAGAAGGGGGACGTAC
>CALCTI010000267.1 GCA_937894105.1 uncultured cyanobacterium | reverse complement strand
AGGACCTTCTTGACCTTGAACCGCTCCTACCGGAAAACCGGCGATCACGATGGATGCCACAACAATTGCGCGTCCTAATTGAGAGCTCATAATGTTTTGAAGTCTAGCCATAGTAAACCAGGTCCAAGTTCTGTCGAAGTCTTTAGACATTATTAAACCACCTTTGAGTCCCGCTCTCTGTTAAGAACCCTGAGGCGGTCACTGGCTTACCTCCGACACACCCGTTAAAACCTAAGATAGGGCTGTTTTTTGGGGCGATCGCCCTTTTAAAGTGGGCTCAGGTTCGACCACCGCTTAACAAATTTGCTTGATACTTTCCCGTTGTTGGGGTTGCTGCTATGACCAATTCGAACTCCTCCAGTGCTGATCTTCCCTTTGGCGATGCTAGCGGGCTGGTGATTGATCCGGCGGTGCAGGCGGCGGATGCGGCCAGTTGGGGGCGAGGGGTGGCCCCAGCCGCGCGATCGCTCATTTTGCAGCGGGGGGGCGATGAGGTGCTGCTGGAGCGCAGTGGCGATCGCTTTACGGTGGTGCCCAGGGGATTGATGGATTTTAGCTGGGAGATGCTGGATGGGTTTCGGGACTGTCGCAGTTTGGGGTTAGGAGTTCCCCTGGATGAGGTGCAAGTGGACCCGGAACGGCGGGATGCAGCCATGGAAACGGCCCGGCTGTCGGGGCAATTTGAATATGTCAGCCATGTGTATCATCTTGCCGACGAGCCCCAAACCCTGCTTTATACCACCAATGAAGTAACGGTTCAGTTTGCCCCTGAGGTGACGGTGGAGGCGGCGACGGCGCTGGTGGCGGGGCTGGGGCTGCGGCAAATTGAGTCCATTGACGGGTTGCCCAACGGGTTTGTGTTTGCCCTGACGGAGCGATCGCCAGCGAACCCCATTGCCCTGGCAAACGACCTGATGATAAATCCGTCGGTGCTGCTGGCGGAGCCCAATGTGCTGATGCCCACCCAGCGGTTTTATACCCCTCGGGATAGCTATTACGTGCAGCAGTGGTATTTGAACCATCGGGGAGGTACAGACCTGGCTGCCAATTCCCATATCAATGTGGAGCGAGCTTGGGATATTACCCGAGGAGTGCGGTCCGTGGTGGTAGCCATCACCGACGATGGCATTGATATTAACCACCCCGATTTACGGGGACCGGGAAAAATTGTTGCCCCTCGGGATTTTCGCGACAACGACTTTACGCCCCTGCCGGGTACCGCTGAGGATAGTCACGGTACTGCCTGTGCTGGGGTGGCCGTGGGTGAGGAAACAGGAACGGGCATCGTGGGAGTGGCTCCCGGTTGCGCCATGATGCCCATTCGCACCACGGGCTATTTGGACGATCGCTCCATCGAATATTTATTTATCTGGTGCATTGATCGGGGCGCAGCGGTGATTTCCTGTAGTTGGGGTCCCAGCTCCGTGTACTTCCCCCTATCTGCTCGTCAGCAGGCCGTGATTGCTAAAGCGGCCACCAAAGGGCGCAATGGGAAAGGTTGCGTGGTGGTGTTTGCCTCGGGCAATGCTAATCGTCCCGTTAGCGGTGCGGTTAATGAACGAGGCTGGCCAAAAAATGCCGTTAGCGGCAACACTGAGTGGCTATCGGGCTATTCGGTGCACCCGGACGTGATTGCCGTGTCCGCCTCCACCAGCTTGAACCGCAAGGCTGCCTACAGCAACTGGGGTCCCAATATTTCCGTGTGCGCCCCCAGTAATAATGCGCCGCCGGGGGTGTGGCTGGCGGAAACGGGCAGTATTTTAACGCCGCCAGCAGTGCGCACCTATTTGCCGGGGAAGGGGATTTTTACCGCCGATCGCCTGGGCTCCGCTGGCTACAGCCGCACGGACTTTACCGGCACTTTTGGGGGCACTTCCAGCGCCTGTCCCGCAGTGGCAGGGGTGGCGGCCCTGGTGCTATCGGCGAATCCTAATTTAACGGCGTCCCAAGTGAAACAAATTTTGGAGGACACCGCCGACAAAATTGTGGATAACACTCCCGACCCCCAGTTGAACTTTCGCTACGGCACTTACAATTCTCGCGGGCACTCGTTCTGGTTTGGTCACGGTAAGGTGAATGCCTACGAAGCGGTACGGCGATCGGCAGGGCTAGGCGGTGGCAATACGGGCGGCAATGGCGGAGGTCCTCCCCGCGATGATGTGACTGGGCATTGGGCGGAGAAGTTTATTAAGGCGCTGATTGAGCGGGATATTATGAAGGGCTTTGCGGAGGACGGCACTTTTCGTCCCCAAAATGACCTGACTCGCGCTCAGTTTGCGGCACTTTTAGTCAAAGCTTTTGATTTACCCTTGCGGCGATCGCCCTCACGATTTTGGGATGTGTCTAGCGGATTTTGGGGGGCGGCGGCCATTGATAAATGCTATCGCATGGGATTTTTGGCGGGCTTCCCCGACGGCAGTTTTCGCCCTAATGATCCCCTTACCCGAGCCCAGTCCACGGTGGCGTTGGTGAATGGGCTCAGTATGACCGGCGGACCGCTGGATTTATTGGGGCTTTATCGCGATCGCAGCGACATTCCCAACTACGCCAAGGATGAAATTGCCACCGCCACCCTGCGCCGCATTGTGGTGTCCTACCCCAACACCAACCAACTGCGCCCGAACCAGCCCATGACCCGTGGGGAAATGGCGGCAGCCCTGTATCAGGCCCTGGTCGCCACCGGCAATGCCCCGCCCCTTGAGTCGGACTATGTGGTGGAACCAGGCACCTGGCTGGGAAGCAGCGCCAGCCCTATGTTTACGGATTTGGCGGGGCATTGGGCGCGGGAGTTTGTGGAGGTAATGGTGCTAGAAAATATGATGAGCGGCTATTTAAACCGCACCTTTAAGCCTGACGATCCGGTGAATCGAGCCCAGTTAGCGGCTCTGCTGGCCCATGCTTTTAAGCCCACCGCTCGGCGATCGCCCCAGGAGTTTAGCGATGTGCCCCCGGATTTTTGGGCAGCAACGTCCATTAATCAGGTGTACCAGGGACGCTTTATGAGCGGCGTTGCAGAGAATCGCTTTGGTCCAAACGATCCGGTCACCCGTCTTCAGCTTACGGTTGCCCTGGCAAGCGGCCTGGGCTGGCTAGACGGATCGCGCCAGTTATTGGACGCTCTTCAAGATGTGGACACTGTTCCCAGTTGGGCAGCGGGAGCGGTGGCAGCGGCTATTGACCGGCAAATTTTGGTGAACTACCCTGATCCGAATCGCTTTGAGGGGAACCGACCGATTACCCGTGCGGAGGTGGCTGCCTTTGTGCACCAAGCTATGGTTGCGGAGGGGGAGCTGGGTACCCTCGACTCGCCAGATATTTTGGCAGCGTAATTTTGCCCGCGTAATTTTGCCCGCGTAATTTTGGTTGTGTAGCGGTAGTGATTC
>CALCTI010000266.1 GCA_937894105.1 uncultured cyanobacterium | reverse complement strand
ACGACCGGCATCGGGAGCGTAGTGTACAAAAAACGTACCCCCCAACCCGCGACGCTCCGCTTTTACCAGTAGTCCTTCACAGCAATCGCGCATGGTTTGCTGAAGACTACGATAGGTTTCTAGGCGATCGCTATCACGCAAATATTGATAAAACTCATTTAAATTTGCCGTGGGCGACGCCACATTATCCAACACCGCCGCATCCACCAATCGCTCCAAAGTTCCACCGGCAAAAAGCCCAGGAACGTTATTAAAGAAAGCCGTTAATTTACCCTTAAAAAAATCCGGCACATCCGTCAAAAACTTCAGCTCCGCCGTACTAACCCCAGGATGGCTAACTCGACCACCGCTGGTTTGCCATTGCACTCCCCCCGCCGCTAATCCCGGCAGGTAGCGAGTGGTTTCTTCCGGGTTGGCGATCGCCGCCTCCACAATTTTATTGACCCCTCGCGCCCCCACGTGCTCACCATTGGTCAACACAAAAAAATGTCCCGCCAACTGATGCACTGCCTCAATATAACTAGCATCTAAAGTGCGGTTTAACGGGTCGCGCACTAGCCCCATACAAACCCCATCTAAATCTTGAATAATTAACAGATTCTCTTGCTCAGAAACGTAGTCAATAAAGCGACTATGGTTTAGGGAATAGGGAGCAAGATGTAAAAAAGGGTGATTTAAATTTGAGACAGTCATACTGAACAAAGGGAGTCAATTTCTATTAGAAAGAAGCGAGCAGTCAATGGTAAGAACAATAAACGGAATAATGAAACTTGAAGACAGACAGTAAAGCGAAAGCTCACGGCGTGAACATCAACAAAATGAGTTTTAACAAAAAGGAGCAGTATTGTCCTTTGACAACACTGCTCCTTAGCGTTCCTACAATTTAATAGGAATTGCCAGAATTTACCTAAAGAGTTGTCCTCCATAAATTCTGGTTTTACCAAACCACGACTTAGACCAATGCTGGCTCAGGAACCGGATTAGGCATATTGAGGTGGTCGTAAAGGGGGAAGCTCTGGCACAGGGCAGCCACCCCAGCGCGACACTGCGCAGCGACGCCCTCATCGGCGGGACTCAATAACCGGTCCGCAATAATATCGCCAATGGTCACAAATTCCGCATCGCCCATACCGCGGCTGGTCATGGCCGGAGAGCCCAACCGCAGGCCACTGGTCACAAACGGCGACTGGGGATCAAAGGGCACCGTGTTCTTATTGGCGGTAATGTTGATTTCGCTCATTAGGCGATCCGCTTCCTTACCCGTCATATCCACGGATCGCAGATCCACTAGCATCACGTGGTTGTCAGTGCCGTCGGACACGATTTTCAAGCCACGCTTTTGAAGCTGTCCCGCCAGAGCCTGGGCGTTTTTAATAACCTGAGCCCCATAGGTTTTAAATTCCGGCTTCAGCGCTTCCCCGAAGGCCACCGCCTTAGCCGCAATCACGTGCTCTAGCGGTCCGCCCTGGGAACCGGGGAATACCGCCTTGTTAAATTTCTTACCCAGCTCCTCATCGCGGGTCAAAATCAAGCCACCTCGGGGACCGCGCAGGGTTTTGTGGGTGGTGGTGGTAACCACGTCGCATAGGGGCACCGGGTTGGGATGTAACCCAACGGCGACTAAACCGGCAATATGGGCAATGTCCGCCATAAGGTACGCGCCCACTTCGTCGGCGATCGCCCGGAACTTATCAAACTCAATCACCCGCGAGTATGCCGAATAGCCACAGATAATCATCTTGGGCTTATGCTTGATCGCCTGGGCTCGAATCTGGTCAAAATCTAGCCGTTCCGTGTGCTGGTTCACGCCATACTGCACCACGTTGAACCACTTACCGGACACATTCACCGGCGAACCGTGGCTGAGGTGCCCGCCGTGGGACAGGTCCATACCCAAAATCGTATCGCCAGGCTCCAACAAAGCCAAAAATACCGCAAAGTTTGCCTGGGCTCCCGAGTGGGGCTGTACGTTTGCCGCCGCCGCGCCAAATAGTTCTTTCACGCGGGCGATCGCCAACGCCTCCGCCTTATCCACCCAAGAACAGCCGCCATAATAGCGCTTACCGGGCAATCCCTCGGCATATTTATTGGTCAACACCGACCCCTGAGCCGCCAGCACCGCCGGAGACGTAAAATTTTCGCTCGCAATTAGCTCCAGGTGATCCCGTTGGCGCTGTAGCTCTTGGGCAATGATTTCGTTAATTAGGGGATCGGTTTCAGCAAGAAAATCCAAGTTGGATCGAGTCACGGCACAGCCCTCGTAGAAAACAATTTAAAGCGCTTTCAGTGAAACCTGGATAGTGTCTCGGAGTGACGGGAACAGGGCACGGAAAAGCTGCTTGGTAATGTGCGCGGTGCAATTGAAAAGACAGTTGAGCTGCCTGCAACCGCTCGTCGCAAGGGTCCATTGTAATGCAGTTTTAAGGGAAAACTCATGGCAGCGATTGTTTGCAAAAGGTTCTAACAATCCCCAGCAAATTGATAGCAAAAGCAATAATCAGTGAAAAGTCAGACCCTGCAAAAACAAACTCATCGCACCCCTTTCAGAAGGGTTAAAACGGCTCCTATCCTGAGTCTCTCTTCAAGCCTAAACGGGACCGACGGGATTCGAACCCGCAACTTCCGCCGTGACAGGGCGGTGCTCTAACCAGTTGAACTACGGTCCCTTGCTGCGATTTCTTTCGCGGCGATACTTATATTTACCCACTTTCTCGGTTTTGTCAAAGCTTTCTCAAAATTTTTGTCACACTATTATTAGTACGGCAATTGAACCTAGCCAGTACGACAATTGAACCCAGCCTTTGGTGGCGGTAGGCAAGAACAAAATCGAGAGGACACCATGAACCCTTGGGATAGTGGGCGGATGGCGTTGCGCACCTTGGTGGGGCATCGCCTGCGTAGTGGGTTGACCATGTTGGGCATTGCGATCGGTAATGCGGCGGTAATTGCCACCATTGGCGTGGGAGAGGGAGCCACCCAGTTTGTCATGGCGGAGGTGGAATCCCTGGGTCCCAATGTGTTGTTAGTGCGCCCAGGGGGGCCCGATGTGGGCACTCGGCCGATTGTGCCGCCCCAAACGTTGGTTTATGAGGATGCGATCGCCATTAAACAGCAGGTGCCCACCATATCCGCAGTGGCTCCCGAGCTCACCAGCGTCGAACGGGTTAGCTTTCGCGGTCAAAATATTTCCACCACCGTCACGGGCACAACGCCGGATTACTTATCCGTACGCGGCTTCGATATGGCGAAGGGACGATTTTTAACGGAGCTGGATCTGGATCGTAACGAGCGGGCAGTGGTGTTGGGGTCAGAGCTGGCGCTACAGCTATTTGGCGAAGGGGAGGGCTTGGGGGAAGTGGTGCGGGTGCGCAACACGAGCTTTCGAGTGGTGGGCGTGTTCCAGCCGAAGGGATCTAGCTTTGGTATGGACCTGGATATGATGCTGGTGGCTCCGGTGACAACCATTAGCCGACAGTTGATAGGACGTACGTCGCCCTTTGGCTTGAAAGTCACGTTTTTGTCCATTTCTGCCCGGTCCGCGGAGGAGCTACAGGCGGCAAAATTCCAAGTGGAAAACCTGCTGCGGCTGCGTCACAAAATTGTGGGCGAGGACGATTTTACGGTGCGCACCCAAAAGGATTTGCAAAATACTTTGGGATCCATTACTAGCACGTTGCAGATCATGTTAGCGGCGATCGCCAGTATTTCCCTGCTCGTCGGCGGCATTGGCATCACCAATATCATGCTGGTGTCGGTCACGGAGCGCACCCAGGAAATTGGGCTCCGCAAGGCGATCGGGGCGGCTCCCTGGGATATTTTGACCCAATTTATTATCGAAGCCACGGTGTTGGCGGCGTTGGGCGGGGTGATCGGTACCGGCGTGGGCATTAGCGGCATTTGGTTAATTTCAGCGACCACAACCCTGGAAGCAGAGGTGTCAGTGCAGGCGATCGTCCTGGCGGTAAGCGTCTCCGGCATCCTCGGGCTCACCTTCGGCACCATCCCCGCCCGCACCGCCGCCAAACTGGACCCCATTGAAGCTCTCCGCCACGGTTAAAAACGATTAAAAACGGTTAAAAAAACGCCTCCTACGACCGATGCTGTAACCAGTTTTGGGCAAAATGGTGGGCGTGGTCGGGGGTTTGGATTTTTGATTCGGCGTGGGCGATCGCGAGGGCATTGAGCAGTTGGCCCACCCAAGGTCCCGGCGATCGCCCCTGGCTGGGACCATAGGTTTGCAACAATTCCCGCCCCGACAAAATCGGCTGTGGATAAACCACGAGATCGCCCGAGCGGTGCCCGCGTTCGATAGGCTCCAGCAGATAATCCAAAGGAGTGCCCGCGGCGATCGCCAAAGCCGCCACCAGGGGAAAGGTACCGTGGGAAATGCGAAACAACTCAAATTGTTCGGCGATACTGGGCGGGCTGGTTCTCGGCTGTAAAGGCGACTCCCCGCTAGAATTCCCAAGCTCAGTCAAAAGTTGAACGCCGTTAAGAACGCCTTCCATAATGCGCTGGTCGTGGCGACTGGTTTTTAGGCGCTGCAACGATTCCACTGCGATCGCCCCGTTAGGAGCCAGCCACGCTGCCAGCTTCAACAGCGCCCGCCCCCGCCCTTCGATGGCCCCATCGGACGCCAACCGAGCACACATTAAAGCATTAGGGGACTGGTTCTTTTTTTTACCCTGCTTCTGACCTTGCTTCTGGGCTTTGTGTTCAGTGGCGGTATCCCCGGTCACTGCCTTTTCAATCTCTTGGGGCAGCGTCGTCCAATGACAGGATAAGGTGGCGATCGCCTCATCCACCCGGTCCGCCAGCTCTAACTGCCACGGCTCCAACCTAGGCAGCCAATGTTTCAACATCCCATCCTGCCACGCCACCTTCCCCCAGCGAGCCCCCTCCGGAGCCGCCAGCAACGCCCGCAGTTCGCTCATGACCCGCTCCGCCGCCACGGATTTTAGCAGCGGTGCCAGCCGTCGCAAACTAAGCTGAGTCTCCTCCTCCAGCAACAAATCGAGCTGGGCACACTGGCGATAGGCTCGCAACAGCCGCAACGGATCTTCCCGCAAGTTGTCCGGCGAAATCATCCGCATGGTGCGCCGCTGCAAATCCCGCTGCCCATCAAAGGGATCGATCGCCTGACCACCGTGGGGCTGAACCGCGATCGCATTCACCGTAAAATCCCGCCGATGCAGGTCCGTCTCCAACGTGGGTCCCACCTGCCGCGCAAAATCCGCCGTGCCATCGTGAAATACCACCCGCGCAATTTCCCGCTCCGCATCCAACACCACAAAGCCAATGCCATAGTCTTGGGCGATTCCTCGGGCCGTGGCGATCGCATCCCCCGGCATCACAAAATCCAAATCCAAATGAGCCACCCGTCGCCCCAACAGGGCATCTCGCACCGTGCCTCCCACCAGGTAACCGGCAGACGGCAAGCGGTCAACCGGAAACGGCCAACCACTGCCCAATAGCAACGAGGAATCGCACACAAGGGTCATTAAAAGTGATACTCCGTAAACTTTTAAAAGAGTTTAATTACAGCTTACAACTAACAGTTTGGGCAGCTAATTATTAAAATTTTGGGTGTGAAAATTCTTAGCCGTTTCTAACAGTTCAACTTGGCTAACCTCCGTTTGCTCGCCAGAGTTTAGCCACTTAATTTGCACCGTATTATTGTCAGCTTCAGCGTCTCCCAGAATAGCGCAGGCTTTTGCTCCAGCGCGATCGCCCCGTTTAAACTGCTTACCAAAGGCACTGCCGCTTAAATCCACCTCCACGGAATAGCCAGCCTGGCGCAAGGTCTGGGCTACTCCCAGCGCCTGAATTTCAGCGCGATCGCCCCGAGACACCACGTAAAAATCCACGCTCGGCTCCGGCAACGGCTGAATAGCCTGCAACAGCAAAATCAACCGCTCCATTCCCATGGCCCAGCCCACTGCCGACGTCTCAGGTCCGCCCAGCTCAGCCACCAAGCCATCGTAACGGCCACCACCGCACACCGTCGCCTGGGCTCCCAAATCGTCAGACTGAATTTCAAACGCCGTGTGGGTGTAATAGTCCAACCCCCGCACCAGCCGGTTATCCAGTGTGTTATCAATGCCCATCGTAGTCAGCCCCTGTTTTTCCGTCTCAAAACTCTCCGCCGACGCCGCACTTAAAACATCCAAAATACTGGGCGCATCCACGCAAATTTCTCGAGTGCGCTCCACCTTCGCATCTAAAATTCGCAGGGGATTTCGGGTCAAACGGTCCTTAGAATCCGGGTCTAACTCGTCTTTATAGGGAGTTAGATACTCAACCAACTTTTCCCGATACCGCTGACGATCCTCGCGATCGCCCACCGAATTAAGGGCCAACTTCAGGGATTTCACGCCCACAGCCGTCAGCAAATTCCCCGCCACCGCGCTCGCCTCCACCTCCGCCCGAGGGTCCGCACTGCCCAAAACCTCCGCCCCAATTTGGTGAAACTGCCGTTGCCGCCCCGCCTGGGGACGCTCGTAACGAAACATGGGACCGCTGTACCAAAGGCGCTGAATGCCGCCCGCCCCATACAGCTTATTTTCAATAAATGATCGCACCGCCCCCGCCGTTCCTTCTGGACGCAGGGTAATAGAGCGATCGCCTCGGTCAGAAAAGGTATACATTTCCTTCCCCACCACATCCGTCGCCTCGCCAATTCCTCGGGCAAACAGCTCTGTTTGTTCAAAAATTGGGGTGCGAATTTCCTGAAATGCCGCCTGGGCCAACACCTGCCGCGCCGTTGCCTCCAGATGCTGCCAATAGCCAATATCCGTAGGCAAAATGTCCTTGGTGCCGCGCAGGGCTTGGATGGTACTCATGGCGGGGCGATCGCAAATTGACGACTTTTATAGGCAAACAAAACGGCGCAAGGAGCCAATACTCAGATCAAAACGCCAATGAAGACAATAAACCAAAACGGTAGAAACCAAAACGGTAGCCTAACTGGGACGTGTCATCAATTAAATCCACAAGCCTGATCCATTGGGAGAGCCGCGCCCTGGTCAAAACATATTTAAAACGCAAATCAGGGGTGGCAAAACTGGCGGCATCATACTAAGCCCTATGAGCTTAGTATGATGCTTGAATATTCAAGAATTAGCTTTAAAAAATAACTAGATCTTACTGACACGGTCATCGAACAGACTCGAAAAAGGGATCTGTCTTTAAATCCTGCTGAAATTGCTCTAGCTTTTCCAACATTTGCTGCGTCAAGGACTCGATCCGGCGATCGCTACTTAAGTAAGGCTGGCTTTCATTGGCAATGCGCCTCAAAGCCTTCGCCACCCTCCCGCGCTTCAACCGATGCTTCACTCGACGAAGAGGCGTTTTCCAATCGCGAGCCGAAGACGACGGTCCCACAAGCTCCAACAGATTCGGCACATAGGGCTGATCCACAGACTTGCACCAATCATTCCACTTAAAGGGCAAAATCGCCGGATTGGTCTTCACCGGAATCCAAGGCGCCCGCAACGCATCGGAAATAATTGCACCGTGCATTGCCTCCGTAACCACCACCTCCGACTGACTAATCAACGTCAACACCTCATCCACCGGGCGGCAGGGGTCAATATAGCCAAAGCCAATATCATCGCAAATCTGCTGCCACGGTCCCGCAGACGATTGGTAATGGGGAATATAGCTAAAGGGATAGCGCTTAGGTTCCGTTGCCTGGTAAACCGCTCGAAATAAAACGCCAGCGTCGGTAATCCCCAAGCTTTCCGGTAAATTCAGCGCCTGGGCGGACAGTGGTCCTCGCAAACAATACACTCGAAACGAATCGTCGGGCACATAAGGCTGGTTATACCCCGCTCCAGTGCCAAATATCACACGTTTTTTGGCGTAGCTGGTGCGTTTGGGGAGCCAATTATTAATCAACGTACCGATGCCCACGAATGCCAGACGGTCATCATTATTGATTAGATCTGGCAGGAGCTTCTTCCAAAGCCAAGGGTTCAGGGCATCGCCGAAGTTCGGATCCCGTTCAAAATAGCAAAGTCTCATTTACTGCCGCCTCATTTCTGCGATCGCCAATCGCCTAGCCTAGCCTCGATTTACGATTTCCTCTCCGCTTCCTATTAAGCCTCAACCATAATCGCTTATGGTCAATTCGGGCATTTTAACGAGACCATCAAAAAGCGTTCAGCTTAGCCGTTCGCAAAGCGTCGGTGATGCCCATACCAATAGTTCGGATCGGCGTTGTTGCATTGATAGTGGGAGCACTCTGTATGGTTAAGCGACATTGATAAAGCTG
>CALCTI010000265.1 GCA_937894105.1 uncultured cyanobacterium | reverse complement strand
CCCACAACAAACGAGGCAATCCACAAAATAAAGCTAGCGAGTAGTAGGGTTTGCCAGGAGAAGAATTTAGGGGGTTTTAATGCTGACCAAAGATCGCCAAAAATCTGCTTAAGCATGGGGGTTGGACGCTGGATTTAGCTGGTAAAAATAGAAATAAAGGGAGCTTTTTGAGGGGAGGAGCAGGGTAATTAGCCGCTACTTTTCCAAGATATTTGATACGTTTAACTTTTCAGAAAGGCGATCGCCAACGCCTGAAAGCCAAAAATAGCAATACAGACCAGGGAACTGCTCGTGTGCCCTAAGAAAATCACCTCTTGGGTCAAACTTTCCTGAAGTCGCTGATAGCGATCAACAAAGATTTGGACGCGCGTTTTATTAAATGGCTCGGTACCGGGTTCCTGTTCTGCAGGTGGAATGGGAAGCTTTTCGCCCTCTAATAATTCGCCGGTATAGGACAGCCAAAAATCTAGGATTCGCACCGCAAGACCTTTTATCTCTAGCCCGATGAAAAAAATCAACGGAATGGCAATTAACAGGGGAATGTTAAGGGCATCTGACCAACGTCCCTCCACAATAAAGGCCTTAATGCCTATTTCTATCCGGTCTGGAGCATAGCGAAGAAGGCTTAAAAAGAGTATCCACCCAAGGCAAATCATCAATAATTCCAAGGCAAAGGAATATTCAATGCTGCGCCGTTGGTTCATATCGCCACGACGGTGGTACACCTGGGCTTGGACGGCGGCCCCGGTCACTAAAAGCACAAGCTGGATAATAATGGCTGGCAAGGGAAAGACCACGGTCAATCTCCCGATTTATACGTTTGCCTCGATTTTAATGGCACGATCGCCAAATCCCTTAATTTCCGTCGCCTCAGTTAAGTTCGTTAATTAACAAACTTGATGAGGTCCCTCGATGAACGCCCCTGATTCGAGCCCTTAGCGATCAGATTGGCGGTTGGCTGGCAATTCAGAGGGGTCCGGCAGGGATTCTTCTGGAATCGGCACATCAACCGGCGGCGGACTGTCAATTTTCGGCACCGCTGGCTCTAGGCGAGTGTTGGCGCCGTAGGGATCTAAGCTGTCCCATAGCCCCTGTTGCACTAAGTTTTTGGCTAAGGCTAAGCCGGTGGGGCGATCATCCGTTTGCCTTCCGTCCGCTCCCCGAACTAAGGCAACGGCAATATATCGAGGCGATCGCGCTGGAGCATAGGCGGCAACCCAGTTCCAGCTGTCCCCATTCGGCAAGGCTACAGTGCTGCTACGGCTAGCTAGGGTGGGCAAGGTGCTGTTGACTACCTTTTTCGCAGTGTTTTCCCGGTTTTGCTTCGGTGAAGATGTTTCAGGGGGCGAAGGTTCCATGGGCGCTTCCACAAAACCTCGCTGAAGCGATCGCAACGTGGTCAGCTTCAACCCCACAAACTGTCGCGTAGCCATGGGCGTTGCATCGTCCACCAAATGGGGCTGCACCCGATAGCCACCGTTAACCAGTAACCCCACAAACACCGCCATTTGCAACGGCGATACCCGCAACCTACCCCGCCCCAACGCTAAATTAACCCCGTCTCCCACAAACCATCGCTCCTGCTCCGACTCTTGCTTCCACAACTGTTCTAGGGCTAAAGGCACCGACTCCTCTGGGGTAAGTTCGATTCCCGTTCGTTGACCCAGCCCCAATTTTCGTGCCCAGGTAATTGCCTCGGCAGTGCCCATCGTTAGGGTCACCTCCTCAAATAGGGCCTCGCTAAGAATCGGATCCTGACGCTGAATTGCCGCCTGAAGGGTTAAATTCCTTGAGCTTGACTGGTAGCGATCGCCAAAGGACACCCCGCCCACTCGCTGCCACGGTCGCACTCGCAGCGATCGCGTCGGCGTAAAATTCCCCGACTCCAGCGCTGCCGTTGCAGTCACCAGCTCAAACAAAGACCCTGGCACCTGACCTTGCAGGGCTAGGTGGGGCACTTTAAGGAAATTATTGTTAGAAAAATCTTGAGTTGCCTCTTCTGCGCTTTCTTCTAACGCTTCAGAGTTTTCTAAACCTTCAGAATCTTCTAACGCTTCAGAATCTTTTAACGCTTCAGAGTTTTCTAAACCTTTAGATCCTTGGAACTCTCCAGAACCTTTTAATTCTTCAGCACTTTCCTTCGTGTCCAGCGCTGCGCTCCCTTGATAGTTGCTGGCCAGGCTGATGACTTTGCCTGTTTCCGCATGGAGAATCACCAAAGCACCGGTGCGATCGCTCAACAGAGTCTCAGCATCCTGCTGGATACGCGCATCCAAGGTTAACCGTACCGTCTCCCCCGCCTGGGAATCACGCCCCGCCAACGGTCGCGCCTCTTCGCCGGGAGCCTCACCCATCTCTACCTGACGCACTCCCCAAACCCCCTTAAGGCGCTTGTTCAGCGCGCCCTCAATGCCAGCCACGCCCAGCCAATCCCCCAGGCGCACCTTCTCCGGATCATCGTCGAGAACATCCACCGTTTGGGCCTCTCGCACCGTGCCAACCGTGGACCGACCCAGATCGCCGTAGGGATACACCCGAGCGCTTTCCTTGATAATTTCCAGCCCCGCCTCAGCACTCTGCAACTCCACCAGGGCCGTCATTTGCTGGGGGCTAATATCCCGAGCCAGCCGCAGCAAACTGGTGGACCGATAGCCTGCTGATTCGATGCGCTGGTACAGTTCCGCAGTGGGAATATCTAAAATTTGCGCTAACCGGGGAATTAGGGCGCGCCACTCTTGAGGCGATCGCGCAATGGGCCAAGCGGCCAAGGAAAAGGCTAGACGATTGTCCGCCAGCACCCGCCCGCGACTGTCCAAAATTTTGCCCCGCTCGGGAGCTTGGGGCACTAAACGAATGCGATTGGTATCGGCGAGGCTGCGGTTGCGAGTCCCTTCATAAATTTGCAAATAGGCCAGCCGACTGCCAATGCCCCCCAGCACAATCGTGGTAACCAGTAGCACCAACGCCAACGGCTGATACTGCTTACCAACGGTGCGCTCAGGCTGTTGATTCGCTATTGTTCCCGGACGGGCGGGGCTGGAGGAGGGCTGGGTCATAAATTGGAACTGTCGCTGAGATACATTCTCAACGTCATAGACAGCTTGCCACAGAACGTGGAAGCAAATACGCCAAAGGGCGTTAGGTTTTATTAACGAGTCGACGTTAAGTTAGCTCACATTAGTTTGACAAGTTGAGCGACAGGCGGCAGAGCTCTCAGTCTATTAAAGGATAGGCAGCACTTCGGATGATTGCAGGGTGTGCAGTCGATAATATAATCCCTTTTGCTTAAGAAGCTGGTGATGGGTGCCCACTTCCGCAATATCACCATTGTCCAGCACCACAATTTTGTCAGCGTCGCGCACGGTGCTCAGGCGGTGGGCAATCACCAAGGTGGTGCGGGTGCCCAAGTTAGACTCCATTGCCCCCTGGATAGCTCGCTCCGATTCCGAGTCTAAGCTGGAGGTGGCTTCGTCAAACACCAGCACGTCCGGGTTCACCAGCAATGCCCGGGCAATGCCCAGGCGTTGGCGCTGCCCACCGGATAGGCGTACCCCGCGCTCGCCGACGATGGTGTGGTAGCCGTCGGGCAGGGTGCGTACAAATTCGTCCACTCGGGCGATCGCGCAGGCCTGTGTCACCTCATCCCAGGGGGCATCGGGGCGACCGTAGCGCAGATTATCCAGCACAGTGCCATTAAACACATCCACCTCCTGGTGAACGATCGCCAACCGCTGTCGATAGCCCCGCGTATTTAAAGTGCGAATATCTTGCCCATCTATAGAAATAGCGCCGCTGTCCGGGTCGAAATAGCGGAACAGCAGTTTGACCAGGGTGGATTTTCCTGAGCCAGAGCGTCCCACCAGGGCAACGGTTTCACAGGGGTTAAGGGTGATGTTGATGCGTTTTAGCACCGGGCGATCGCGATCATAGCCAAAGGTTAAATCCTGAAACTCCACCTGCCCCTGAAATTGATACTGGGGTGAGGGAGGCAACTGGGGCGCTTTTCGAAAAGGAGCAATGGCCGTTTTTGGCGCACCAGAATCCTCAAGTTGAATATCTCGAGCGTCGAGCCCCACCGGCTCCTCCATAAACTCGTGGAACCGTTGCAGGGGGGAAAATCGCCGCGCCAACAGCTCCGATTGCAAGCTGATGGGCTGAATTTCCGAGAAGCCCATGCTAGCTAGGGTCATAAGCGTTACAAAGTAGCCGATGGAGATTTGTCCGGTAAAGGTGGCGTAGAGCGCCAGCCCCAGAATGCCGAAGGACGCCAGTTGTAGCACCGCATTACGCCAGGTTGCTAGGACGACGTAGTCGACGTGGATGCCGTAGGTGACGACGAATAGCTCCCGGCTGAGGCGTTGGCGCTGGCGTTCATATTCGCGGGTTTCGGTGGCAAAGGCTTTGACGGTTTTGATATTGGTGACCAGCTCGGAAGTATGGCTGGCGGTGTTTTCCATATACCGGTCCAGCTTTTTCTCTTTTTCTACAATGCGCCCGAGTGATCGCAATGAATACCCCAGCACCGCAAAAAATGACAGGGCAAAGGGCACCGCAACCCGCCAGTCGATGGTCAGCATAATAATGCAAATTCCTAGCACCCGCACTAGCTTAGGAATCAACTGCCCCGCCACTTGCGGATAGCTCCACAGGTAATTTTCTACGCCCCGCGCGATGCGGTTGGCGATCCGACCAGGGTTATGGGTGTCGTAAAACTCGATGGGCAAGGTAAGGATTTTGGCGATCGCTTCTGCCTGGCGATCGCGGCGAGCATTCAGGGTAATTAGCCAATGGAACCAGCCGCTAAACCAAGGTTCAATGGGAGCCCGCACCACGGTGATCACAAAGATAATGCCCATCAACACGGTCACGGACAGCCCCTGATCGACCGGCATTTCCAACACCGTTGCCGTGGCATTAATTAGCCATCCTGCGGCGGCATCGGGCGATCGCCCCGACAGCACGTTGATGATTTGGCCAATGGCATAGGGCACTAATAAGTCAAGAATTTCGAAGCAGCTATGGGCTCCGATGCTAAAAAAACTGGTGCGCCAGTGGGATCGAAAATAGGATCGCACTCGCTGAATCGCCTTTGATTGCAACACTGACTGAAGCATTACTTCCCCCTTAACCAGCTGCCCGGTCAATTATCGTAACGCTTTTCCAGTTTCCTCCCTACTGCTTTTGGCTGATTTTCTCCATTGTGGATGTGGTGTGGGGGGGGCACGCAGTCATTGCCCGCCAAAAAGCGATCGCCCCCGCTGCGCCCCATTGCAGACTCATCAAAACCAAGTCATCAAAATGGGTGCGTTAGGGGCGATCGCCAGGAACCTATCCAGGAACGTACTTTGTTGCCGCCTTGCTTTCAGCTATGTGTCTAAGACTGCGAGAGTCTATAAGCCCTGAGAATCTACAAACTCAGAGAACCTATGCGTCGGTGGACTGCTTACGCTTCTTCAGAGCAGGAACACCAGCCAAGCCCAAGGCAAACAATGCCTCTAACGAAGTGGGCGCAGGCACATCCACCTCTTCGGCGCGAGCCTGCGCTTCGTCGCCATCGAGGCCTACATTTTCACCAGTGGCCTCGCTGAGCCCATCGCTACAACGCTCCTCAACATGCCGGGGGGCTGGCTCGTGGTACTCGGCGGCTTCGTGGTGGTGAGCTGGATCGCGAGCCGCGTGGCCGCAACGGCGTCCAGCTCCTTCGCGCAGTATGCCGCGCTCGGCGGCTTTGTCCTCGCCGCGGCGATCATCTTCGTGCCGCTGCTGTTCATGGCGGCCTGCTACTCAGGCGACCCTGGCATGCTCAACAAGGCAGCGTGGGTCG
>CALCTI010000264.1 GCA_937894105.1 uncultured cyanobacterium | reverse complement strand
AGTCCATAGCTTGTCCCCTGCGTCCCGCTAAAATTAGCGAATTTTCCGACAGTGGTGAGGCGCCATTTAAAGCAGGTGAGCAGGCTTTGGGCGAAGGGGATTTTGAAGAGGCGATCGCCGCCTACACCCAAGCCAAAGAAATTTACGCCCAGGAACAGGACAACCGCCGTCTTGTTCGCACCTTGGATCGCCTGGGAGATGTGGCAACCCAGCAGGGCAATTTTTCTAAAGCGTTGCAAATTTACCAAACCGCCTACACCAAAGCTCAGGTTTTGGAAGATATCCCCCTCATTGGCACGTTAATGGCGAGCCAGGCGGAATTGTATGAGCGCCTAGGCCAGTACGATCAGGCGGCATCATGGTTATTCCAAGCCCAGGCTAACGCCCGAAAGCAAGAAACCCTGGGTATCCCCCTGGACGGCGGTATTTACGAGCTGCCGCGATTGCAAGGGGAAATTGCCCGGTGGATGGGGCGGCTGCAACTGCGCCAGGGGGATTCACGGGAGGCGTTGAAACAGGCTGAAAAGTCCTTGGAATATTACGGATATTTGCCCGATGGTTACCCGGAAAAAAGCTCGGGGCTTCGGCGATCCTGGACCTTGCTGGGGGAAACTCAGCGGCAGCTTAGCTTGCCGGACCAGTCTCTCAGATCCTTTCAGGCGGCGTTGGGATTTGCCCAGAGCATGGGCGATCGCCCCGGCGAAAGCATAGTTTTCTTCCAAAAGGGGCTTACCCATATGTCCCTGAAACAGTGGGACCAGGCGGAAGCAGCGTTAGATCAAGCGGTGCTGCTGGCGGAAAACAGCGGTGCTCAAGTCGCAGCAGGACAGGCACTGACTGCGTTAGGGCAGCTTTCCATTGAGCGAGAAAATAAGACAAAAGCCATTGACCAGCTTCGGGCGGCCGCCAGCCAGTGGGAGGCCCTGCGACCGGGATTGACCGATGAAAATAAAATTTCCCTGGCGGATACCCAGGCGGAAACTTATACTTGGCTGGTGGAAGCCCTATTGGGCAACAATGAGCCGGAGGCCGCCTTGGTGGCAGCGGAACGGGCGCGGGCGCGGGCATTTATTGAGCTTTTGGCGAACCGTTTAAACGCAGCCCCCACGAGCAAAAATGCAGGGATCATGGGGGCGATGCTGCCTAATGGAGACGTTCAACAGCAGCCGTTAACCCTTAAGGAAATTCAAACCCTGGCTCGCGATCGCAACACCACCGTGGTCGAATACGCTATCGGTCACACCGTGCTCCACAGTTGGGTGATTCAGCCCGATGGCGACGTGAAGTATCACCCCCTAATCATTCAGCCGCCCAAGCGATCTGAGCAGGGCGATCGCCCTGTCAACACCCAATTCTCCACAAAGGAGCTGCTGGAAAAGCGAGTAATTGATGCTCGATTTAGCCTAACGGTGCCGGGAAATTTTTTCGAGGAGGAACGAGCAGCGCTACTGCTGCGAGGTTTATATGACGATCTGATTGCCCCCTTAGAAGGGGACTTGCCCAAGGATCCTGACAAGCCGGTGTTAATCGTGCCCCAGGGCAAGCTATTTTTGCTACCCTTTGCCGCCCTCAAGCCAGACATTGGGCGCTATCTGATTCAGGATCATGCCATTTATATTTCCCCCGCCATTCAGGCGTCGGTGCTTCAGGCAAAGCACCATACGCCCCAGGGATCTGTGGGGGCTGACCCCGGTGCCCTAGTGGTGGGTAACCCGGTGATGCCATCGGTGTCGCCCCGGGTCGGTGCGCCGCCAGAGCCCCTGGACCCTCTGCCGGGGGCAGAGCGGGAAGCGGAAACCATTAGCCAGCTTCTACAATCGACGGCTTTGTTGGGTGCAGCGGCTACCAAGGAGGCGGTTCTGGATAAAATTAGCGCTGCCAAAACCATTCATTTGGCCACCCACGGGTTGCTCGATGATCTGGGAATGGCTGGGGTGCCCGGAGCGATCGCCCTAACTCCCACCGAGGACGACAGCGGTTTACTGCGATCGCCAGAAATCATCAACCTCCAGTTAAAAGCGGATCTTGTGGTCCTAAGCGCCTGCAATACGGGCAACGGGCGCGTGACCGGAGACGGGGTGGTAGGACTGGCACGATCCTTTGCGGCGGCGGGAGCCACCAGCACCGTAGTGTCCATTTGGAAAGTGCCCGACGATCCAACGGCGGTGCTAATGGCGGATTTCTATCGCCAGCTCCAGAAGGGAGAATCAAAGGCCGACGCCCTCCGCCATGCCATGTTGACCACTCGCGACGCTTATCCCCAGCCCTACAATTGGTCTGCCTTTATGCTCCTGGGTGAATCCACTTAATCCACCCAATCCGCCCAATCCACCCTCCCCCCTTAACAAGGGAGGACCCAGGGGGAATTTTAGTCCGGTGTCGCTTTTTCCAAAATCGTAAGCTGCGGCTAGGGCGTGTCATCAATTAATCTCCAGAAGCCTTATGCCGTGGGGAGTACGCGCCCTTTAAAAACAAACAAAGCTAGGGGCTGAAACCCTTACGGCTCTTGACTTAGGGATTCAATTGATGACAGCCCCTAGACACCTGGAGGATTCCCTCGCCCTCTGATGAAGGGGGGCTTTCCCGTTACCGTTAAAATGCTGACTTGTTCTTATGACTGTTGCTGCCCCTGCCCAGCCCACTGCCCTGTATGCCCAAGCTCCGGCGATCGCACCCCTAGCTCACCCGCGCCGCTGCTACTTTCAGTTAATGGTCAAAGCTCTGCTGCGGGGCAAGGTGAAGATGACCCTGCGGTACGGTTATAAGCTGGCTAAATTTGCCCATGACTATGGGGCGGCGTGGCATGACCTGGGTAAAAATCTGGAAAAAGTGGGGCACCTCTCCAAGGCGGAGGGCGCTTATCGGCAGGCGATTGCCCAAGAGCCCAGCTTAACGTGGGCCCACTATGCCCTGGGTAAGCTATGGCATCGGCGCAGTCAGGAGGATGAGGGGCGATCGCAGCTATGGCGACAGCTCGCCTTGGACGCTTATCAGCAGGTGACCCAGTTGGCACCGGACTTTTTTTGGGGCTGGCAAGATTTGGCGGAGGAACTAGAGCGGAACGGGTCCTGGGAAGAAGCTATTTTGGCCTTTGAGCAGGCGGAGGAAATTCAGCCGCGTAATCCTTGGCCGGCGCACCATCGGGGGCATTGTTTACGAGAAATTGGGCAGTGGGAACCGGCGATCGCTGCCTATAAGAAATCCATTGATCTAAAGCCCGATTTTCCCTGGAATTATGTGGCAATGGGGGAAATTTTAGAGGAACAATACCGATGGACGGAAGCTAGCGACGCCTATCGTCAGGCAATTGCCATTGATTCCAAGCTGCCTAACTTATCCCAAAAGCTTATCCAAAGTTTGGCTCAGCAAACGGATATTACTCTTGAGCAGGCGTTGCAGTCCTATCGCCAATCCGTTCAGGGAGACCTGGACGAACAGCTTCAGGGGGATTTTCTGGCCCTAAACGGCACCCTAGATGACCCTGAACAATATCAAACTGTGGGCGATCGCCTGTTGGATCTCAATCGACCCGATGAGGCGATCGCCTATTACAAACTTGTTTTAGGTTTGGATCCCAATAGTGCCGAGGGCGCTAAAGGGCTCAGTAAAGCCCGCCAGCAGCTAGCAACACAATCAGCTCAGATCCCATAATATCGACCTGTCTTATTAGCGCTTAGAAACATCGACCAGCGCTTAAAAAGTCACCGTTACTGGCGTATGGTCGCTGGGCTTTTCGCGACGGCGCGGCTCGGTGTCGATGGTGCAATCGGTAGCCATCTCGTAAAGGGCATTGGACAAGTACAAATGGTCAATGCGCCAGCCTCGATTTCTCTGAAACCCTGCGGCGCGATAATCCCACCAGCTAAAGTGCCCGCTCTCGTCAGTAAATTTGCGGAAGGAATCGCGCAGCCCCAGCTCCAAGATCCCCTGCAATGCTTCCCGCTCTGCCTCCGACGCCATGATATGGTTGCCGCCTTTTTCTGGCTTGTAAATATCTTTGTTCTCCAGGGCAATATTAAAATCGCCGCACACACACAGCTTGGGAGACGCTGCGAGCAATTTTGTAAGGTAGTCCTTCAGAACTTTTAGCCAGCCCAGTTTATAGTCGTATTTCTCGCTGGCGATCGCCGACCCATTGGGCACGTATAAATTCACCACCCGCACGTCGCCGACCATGGCAGAAATTACCCGTTTCTGTTCATCCCACTGGCTTACCGAGCCCCCCAGAACCGCGCTAAAGCCTCGCGACACATCCGCTAGGGGCTCCTGGCTAATCAGCGCCACGCCGTTGTAGGATTTTTGCCCGAAAAATTCTACCTGGAGATGGCGATCGCGAAACGCCGACTCAGGAAACTGCTTATCCTGCACCTTGGTTTCCTGCACACACAGCACATCCACCGGATTTTCCGCCAGCCAATCCGTTACATGCTCCAGGCGGGTACGAATGGAGTTCACATTCCAGGTGGTAATTTTCATGAAAAAAACAGCGGTTACAAACAGCGCCTACAAAATTTCAAGCTGGTCCAAACGCAGCCAAGCATTCGGCGTCGGCACCGCCCCCCACTGTATCAGGGCATAATCCCCGTCCACCTCTAAAATTTCGCCATCGGTTTCAAACACATAGGACGAAAAACGCTGGTCGCTAGCCTGGGCTTCCACGCTCCCTTCTAGGGCTTCGCGTAGAACCCGAACCATGGTGCCTTTTTTGATTTTTTTCGCTGCCATCGTAAAAATCCTTAAAAACTGAAATGGGACAGAGGTAACGCCACTCGGTTGTTGATTGTAGCTTTAGGGATTGTAACTTTAGGGGCGATCGCTCGATTTATTTTTGATGAGTTTTATTGCCGCCGCCAACGCTGACACCGATTGCTAACGCTGGCATTGGGGACAAAAATGGGACGATCGTCCTGCAATTTTTAACCGTTCCAATACTGCCCCGCAGCCTTTGCAAGGTTCCCCATCGCGCCCGTACACCCACGCTTCCCCGCCGTAATTGCCATTCACCCCCGTCACCCCCACAAAATCACTAAAGGCGGTTCCCCCCGCCTCAATGCTCGTGCGCAACACCTGCACCACCCTATCCCGCAGCTTGTCCAGACGACTTCCCGATTCTTCTGCCAAGGTTGCACAGGGGGTGAGCGGATGAATGCCACTTAAAAACAGCGCCTCATCTGCGTAAATATTCCCAATGCCCGCCACCAGAGACTGATCCAGCAATGCCGACTTAATACTGCGCTTGCGGTTTTGGAGCGATCGCCGCAAATATGCCACCGAAAACCCCTCAGAAAACGGCTCCGGTCCCAGCCGCTGCAACCCCGTGATCACCGCACTGGTTTCAACTCCCGGCGGCACCCACCACAGCCGACCAAAGGTGCGCTGATCCACGTAGCGTAACTCCCAAGGTTTTCCTCCTGTATCCGACTGAGCCATTCCCAGCAATCGCACTCGGGTATGTTTCGACACCGGTGTATGGGGCGCAACCCACAGCAACTGTCCGGTCATGCGTAAATGCACCCCCAGCCAACCGCGATCGCCAATACCCTGCCCCTTACCTTCCGCCGCTCCCAACTTTCCAAGCAAATACTTTCCCCGCCGCTGCCACCCCGTCAAGCCATTGCCCACAACGCCAGCGGTGAATTGTTCCACTAAGTGTGGGGCGGCGATCGTCCTAGGCAATAGGGCATCCACATCGCTCACCACAAAGCCGAGGGTCAGCTGTTGTAGCCCCCGTCGAACCGTCTCGACTTCGGGCAACTCTGGCATTCCTCGGCTCCTAAATAAACGCGTCAGAAAATTAATGCGCCCGATTAATGCGCCCAACTAATGCGCCTAATCAGCACCTCAACAGCAAGCACAAACGTTGCGAAGCTGCTTGGGACAACGTTATTTGCTCTCAACCAATTCTAATTCTGTGGGAGAGAAATTATTAGAATTGATATTAGCGTAATTAACCTTTTGGAAACGGACAATGACCGAGTATTTAATACCGCTTTGGTCAACTGATGCAACGGTGCCCAGTTCTCGGTACCAGTAGGACTCAGGACGTAGAATACGAACCTTATCGCCGCGTTTAGGCATGGTTTGACTCTCCTCTCTTAACGATGTGGGTCACTTTAGGTCAGTAAAGTTAAAGCCCTCGAGTTGGTTGGTACTCGGAGCCGTAAGTCTAATATCCCAAAACGCGCTCCCGAAAAATCGACAATTTAAGTTTTATTGCCAACTCTACGGTTCTGTCAGTGTCCAGGAGGCTGACGCCCCTTCAACCTTTAAGTAAAGTGACGATGCTTTAATTGCTGCTTGGAATCTCTTGCACTTCCACCGGTCCCTCAGGCCAGGCACAGTCGCCGCCCCACTTTCGTTTTAGCCCTAGGCGCGATCGATTGGGGACCACCAGTACGTATAGGTTGGCGTTGCCCCCTTCGGGAATGTACGCCTGCAGGTGGGGAAAGGTGGTGATGTTGCAGTAGTAACGCTGGCTGTCTGCCGTAAATAAATACTGCCAAATGCCATTCCAGCGCGACTCACGGTAAATGCCGTCAGGCCAGGGACAGGTGCCGGTACTGGTGCGTCGCTGGTCATATTGCGATCGCGACCCCACCAGCCGCACCTGGTCAGCCCCGCCAAAGGCTCGCATTTGCTGGATATTC
>CALCTI010000263.1 GCA_937894105.1 uncultured cyanobacterium | reverse complement strand
GCTGGGTGTGGGGACGCGCCAAACTTTGAGGGTGAACGGGCGATCGCTCTCGGCGGTGGTGACCACGGTGTTGCCGATGCTTGAAGAGGAAAGTCGAACGGTGACGGTGGTGTTGCAGTTGGCGGCATCCCAAAGTTTACGCATTGGCCAGACGGCGCGGTTAACCGTTAAGGAGTCTCAGGCGGAAAGCGGTTTTTGGGTTCCGGCGACGGCGTTGGTGCCTCGGGAACGGGGGTTGTGGTCGGTGTATGGGCTGGGCAGTGGGGCTGGGTCTGGATTTGAGGTGGTTCGCCGAGACGTGGAAGTGTTGCATGACGGGGGCGATCGCCTGTTTGTGCGCGGGACGATTCAGCCGGGCGATCGCGTCATTGCTAGAGGTGCCCATCGTTTTGTGCCGTGTCAGCTTGTGAGTGTTTATTAGCTTTTCGCTGGTTTTCTTACTCTGACTCCGCCTAAGGGGCAGAGACCCTTAGGAATCCCGTTTTATGTTCTTTTTTAAGCTTTTACTACTGCAATTTTCACCACGGGGCATAGACCATGTTCGCTCGCTGGTTTTATCGCAATCGTCAGTTACTTATCCTTTCCCTAACTCTGATTTTCGTCTGGGGGCTCTCGTCATTTTTTACGCTGCCTCGCATGGAGGATCCCCAAATTGTTAATCGCAATAGTTTGGTCAAAACGTTCCTCCCTGGTGCCAGCGCCGAACGGGTTGAGTCCCTGGTTACGGAAAAAATTGAGGAGGAGCTGGATGATATTGAGGCGATCGCCGAGGTGGTCTCTAACTCTTCCCAGGGATTGTCGACGGTTTTTGTGGAGCTTAAGGAAACCATCACCGACGCGGATCCGGTATGGTCCGAAGTGCGCAGCGCCCTGGAAGATGTTATCCCCGAACTGCCTCCCGAAGCCAGCCAGCCTGAATTTGACGATATTTCCGTCACCGCCAACGCTGCCTTAATCGCCCTCACCTGGACCCTCGATTCTCCCCCCAACTACACGATTCTTAGCCGTCTGGCGGAAGGATTGGAAGGTGAACTGCGATCGCTCCCTGGCACGGACCAGGTGGAAACCTTCGGCGCTCCCCAGGAAGAAATTCGCGTTGAGGTCAGGGGCACTGACTTGGCAAAACTGGGATTAACCCCCGCCAGCCTGGCCCAGCAAATTCGCAATAGTGACGCTAAGGTGTCCGCTGGGGAATTTCGACAGAGCGATCGCCAGGTGCTGCTAGAAATCGACAGCGCCTTGGAATCCCTAGAACGGGTGCGATCGCTACCCATCCTGCTCGGCGAATCAGGGCAAACGGCTACCCTGAGCGATGTGGCTACTGTAGAAAAAGGCATTATCGACCCGCCCACGGAATTGGCAACGGTGCGGGGAAATCCTGCGGTGGTAGTGTCGGCGAAAGTGGAACTCACAGAACGGGTGGACCTGTGGGCAAACCAGCTTGAGCCAGTTTTGGATGAGCTACGCCAGAACCTACCGGACGGCATTGAACCGGTGGTCCTCCTTGACCAAAGTATTTATGTGAAAGAGCGCCTCAACGGCGTAATCAGTAATTTGCTCATTAGCTCCGGGCTGGTGCTTGTAATTTCCTTGCTAATGCTGGGGTGGAAATCAGCGCTGATCGTCGGTATGGCGCTGCCCCTAAGTTGCCTGATGGTATTTGGAGAAATGAAAGCGTTTGGGGTGCCCCTGCACCAAATGTCCGTCACCGGCTTGATTATTGCCCTGGGGTTGCTCATTGATAACGCCATTGTGGTGGTGGATGAGGTGCGCGATCGCCTCAAGGAAAACATCTCCCCCGAAACAGCCGTGGTCCAGACCGCCAGCCATTTATTGGTGCCCCTGCTGGCGTCCACCTTGACCACCGTTTTAGCGTTTATCCCCATTGCCGTTGCCCCCGGTGGCACCGGCGAATTTATTGGCACCATCGGCGTCACGGTAATTATGGCGTTGACCAGTTCTTTAGCCATTTCCCTCACCATTATTGTGGCCATGGGAGGGTTGCTATCTCGCTGGAATCCCCTGCCTAATTTGTGGTCTGCTTTCCAGTCGGGCGTGGGGCATCCCCGCCTAAAGCAAAGCTATAGTGCCACCGTGGGCAGCGTCCTGCGACGACCGTGGTTAGGGGTAGGGCTCGCGCTGATTTTGCCGGTGTTAGGATTTGCCCAATTTGGTAGCCTTGAGCAGCAGTTTTTTCCCCCCACCAACCGCAATCAGTTTCAGGTGGAAATTGAGTTCCCTGATTCCACCGGTATTCAAGAAACCCAAAGTCAGGCGGTGGCTATTCGCGATCGCCTCCTCAGCAAACCGGACATTACCGAGGTTGATTGGTTCTTCGGCAAGAGTGCCCCGCCGTTTTATTACAACGTGATTGAAACGCGCGATAACGCCCCCAATTACGGTCAGGCGCTGGTGCAGACCCAGTCCACCGCTGGCTTACGAGACCTGGTAAAATCCCTGCAAACGGATCTTGATCAAGACTTCCCCGCCGCCCAAATTTTAGTGCGTCAACTGGAGCAAGGTCCGCCCATTGACGCTCCCATTGAAGTGCAGCTTTATGGTCCTGACGTGGTGCAGCTTCGGGAGCTGGGCGATCGCGTACGAATGGAGCTAGCCACCGTTCCATCGGTGATTCACACCCGCGCCGACCTTACCGAAGCCCGCCCAAAGTTTGCCCTAACCATCGACGAAGTGCAGGCAAAACGGGTAGGGCTTGATAATGGCGCGATCGCTCAGCAGCTGGCCACTAATTTGGATGGCGTCGTAGGCGGCTCAATTTTGGAAGGCACCGAAGATATTCCCGTGCGGGTGAAACTGCGCGACTCCACCCGCCAGGATATTAGTCAGGTGGACAGCCTGGATATTATTGCCCCCAACGGTCAGCGGCTACCCCTTGATGCGATCGCCCAACGTCGCCTGGTGCCCGATTTCACTACCATTTCACGCAAAGACGGTCAGCGTTTTAACAATGTCCAAGGATTTTTAGTAGCCGGAGCCCTGCCCGACACTGCCCTCACGGATTTTAAGCAGCATCTGGAAGACATTGGCTTTGAACTGCCCCCTGGCTATCGCATGGACTACGGCGGCGAAGCAGATGCCCGAGGCACCGCGATCGCCAACTTGCTGTCCATCGTCGGCGTTCTGATGATCCTTATGGTGGCCATCCTGGTGCTATCGTTCAACTCCTTTATCCTAGCGGCGCTAATTGGTGTGGTGGCAGTGTGTGCGATCGGGCTCGCTGCCCTAGCCCTGTGGGTCTTCAATTCCCTCTTTGGCTTTACCGCCATCCTCGGCACCCTAGGGTTAGTGGGTCTCGCCATCAACGATTCCATTGTGGTCCTGGCCGCCCTACGGGAAAGCCCCGACGCCCGAAACGGTGATTGGCGCGCCACCCGCGAAGTGGTGGTCCACTCCACCCGCCACGTCCTCGCTACAACCTTTACAACAATCGCCGGCTTCGTTCCTTTGCTTTTGGACGACACCGGATTCTGGCCACCGTTGGCGATCGCGATCGCGGGGGGACTAGGCGGCGCAACCATTCTCGCCCTTTACTTCATCCCCTCCGCCCACCTAATCTGGACCCGCCACCAATCCCGTAAACAACGCAAAGTTCAGCTTCAAGCAGCCACAGCTTAACCAACCTGAACTTCAGGAAGTGTAATAACAAGTAGTGTTGTCGCTAGTCGAAGACACCCCCATAACTATGTCGGGAACTATGTCGGGATTCAAAATATTAATCACGGGGAATTCAGGGACAGGGAAAACAACCCTTGCCAGGAAACTGGCTGAGAGCTATTCTCTTTCTCACCTCGATCTTGATGAGTTAGCCTGGCTTCCTATTGAACCGCCCCAGCGTCGTCTGGTTGCCGATAGTTTGGTGGAAATAGAAGCGTTTGCTGGGCAACATTCAAGCTGGGTCATGGAGGGGTGCTATACCGATTTATTAGGAGCGATCGCCCCGAAAGCCACCCACCTCATCTGGCTAAACTATCCCGTCGATATCTGTATAAAACACGCCCAATACCGCCCTTGGGAACCCCATAAATACTCATCCCCAGCTGCCCAAAACAAAAACTTACAAATGCTGTTGGACTGGATTCAGTCTTATCCCATCCGCAGGGACGAATGTTCTCAACATCAACATCAACAACTATTCGATCAATTCATCGGTCAGAAAATTATGCTGGAACATCCCAATGAACTAGGGGCTGTCATCATTTAAACCTCAAAGCCTCTCGCTGTAACGGTTTCAGCTCCTAGTCTTTTTTGTTTTGAAAGGGCGTGTACTCCCCACTGTGTAAGGCTTCTGGCGATTAATTGATGACATGCCCTAGACCAATTAAAACTGATCTAATTTCCCAACAAAATATTCACCGGAATTTCCACCATAGGCAACACTCGCGATCGCATCACCCCCTCTTTCAAAACCTCCTCCTGGGTGTAATCCCCATCCTTCGGTTCCGTCAACACAATCACTCGATGATTTTCTTCATTCCCTGAAACATCCACAATCCAATAGTCTGGAATTCCAGCCTTGGCATAGAGTGATCGCTTTACCTTCAAGTCCTTATCCAGGCTCGACATTGCCACCTCAATGACCAGTTTGGTTTCTGAGGCGTTTGGCTAGGCGATCGCGATATTTACCACGAACAATGACGGCTACATCTGGCTCTGATACGGAATCTAGCAGAGCCATGGGATGAGCTTCTCTAACCTTTAAATCGGCGGGCACAACTTTTCGCAGAGCTTCTGCACTGCTACCGATGCATTCACTGTGCAGCGATCCTTCTGGTGCCATCTCAATCAAATCTCCCGCCAATAGCTCCACAGGCTTTTCATCCAGCAAGCCAGTTTCCACCAGTCGCATATATTCTTCGACGGACCATTTGGCGATCACAACTGTCATAGCCTTTTCCACTTACGCAGACTTGATAAATCTAATGATATCGCGCACATTTTCTAGGAACTGACCATCGGCGGTGATTTGAGCGATCGCCTCTTTCGCTTCTGCTTGCAACTTTGTACAGTCTGCCTGTTGCTTGGATGCTAATAAACGATGGTCAGCGCTTAGGTTTTGTAGATCGCTAGTTAAAGTTGCTACCCGACGATTTTGTCGGGACGCGAAGGATGTATCGCGATCGCTATCCAACTGATGCTCCAGCGTTTTTGCCCGTTCTTTTAGACCCTCAATTACTCCTTTCAACTCAGTAACTTCTGCCAATAGTTTCAGCACATCATCGCGAGGGTATTTAAACTCTTTTTCAATGGCTTGAAGCTGGCTTGCCAAGTAACTATAAAAGACAATGGCGGGTCTTAATCCTGTTAGTAAAAGAGCAGCCACACTGGTGACATAACCAATGGTGCTAATGCCGGTAAGCGCAAGTATATAAAGGGCGATCGCTGATCCAATATGCAGGGCGATCGCTACAATCAAAGACCGCTTTTTAACTTTCTGAACGTAGACTAATCGGTCTGGTTTGATTTCTAAATTAAGCTCACGGGATTGGCGAGCCGTTGCCAGCGCTCTCTTCGCTGTAAAGTGCACATTCCATGGCACCGTTACGATTACTAATAGCCACCAAAAACTGGCTAATCCAATAACCCAATCAAGTAAACTTCCCGCTGAGATGCCAACCCATCTCAGAACCAGAAAAATTGCTAGCGAAATCAACGCTAGGATAATTCCAAATCCTCCAAGGGATTGAAGCTCTTTCTCTGAAACCATAGCTTTATTAATGCAATTAATAGCTTTTCAACGGCAACTTAATGGTGGCAAATAGCAGAAAAGATGGACAATCCTTTATGCCAATTTTGAAAGCTCCCTTTTTTACAGTTCAAGTTTCCGACGCTCAAAAAAGTAGTCTAAAAAGTTTCAGATGCCCTCCCATGCTTGGGGTGAGTAAACTTTTTGTAACTCTTTTCGCCGTTATCCAGAACACGGCTTGACAAGGCAGTTTGGAACGATAGCGTAGAAACATCTAGATCCGCCATCCCGCCTATTAATCGCCCAGGGCGTGTTAGCAGCTAAACTTCAAAGCCTCGTGTTCAGAGCCTTGTGTGGTGAAGGATACGGTGCTCGCCCTAAACAATAAACTAGGAGCGGCACGTGCACCTAAGCAGCACGCAACGTAAGGACTCCCCAAATAGTTAGTGATAGGTGGCGAAAGGTAACGATAAATAGTAGTTGATGATCGCCTCCCGCATGGGCACAGTCACCGTGAAAGGTTGGCAAATTACTGCGAATCTTACCCACGAACACCTTCGTAACTACACTGGTAAAAATTACACCAGTAAAACGGCGGCGAAGGGCAGCTAAAAAGCACCCTAAAGCGGCGGGGTAAATTGAGAAACATATTGGCGCTAGCTGGCGGCATAGGGCACAGTGGGTAATAAACTATGGACAATTTTCAACAACGATTTTCTACCGGTTTCTTCTCAGCATCTCAGCCCACTCCATCGGCAGACGACACACCAACGAAAGCCGAAGACGCGATCGCTGATGTTGACGGGGACGATATTAATCGGGGTGATGTTGATAGGTATACCGTTGACCCAAGTGCCGCCGATGCAAGCAGCTCTGATGAAAATATTGCCCACGAAGCCAGTGCTGACCTAGCCACTGCGGTGAATATGGACGCGGGCTCAGCCG
>CALCTI010000262.1 GCA_937894105.1 uncultured cyanobacterium | reverse complement strand
CGAAATTGAGTAACCAGCACATTGCATCACTACCAAAAATCGTACTCAGCTACGGACGCCAGGCAGCTAAAGCCCAAGCCCAAAAATCCGGAGAAAAAGGTACCCCCCTAAAAACTGCACCGAAACAGCAATCTTTAGGTCAGCGAGTTTGGCAACAAGGGCAAAGCAATCGGTCCAGTGGCTCTGGCGTGGGCGGCAGTAACTTACGCAGCAGCAACGGAACGCGAGCCCAAGCTTGCCAGCCGGTGCATAGCTTGGGCAGCAGTCGACCTAATAATTTTGGATCCCGCAGCACGGCACGTCTCCGTAGTTTTGGTGGAGGTCGCCGTCGTCGTTAAGTTGTTTTAAAAGGTTTTAAGGTAAGCCGAAGAAGCCCCTAAAAAACCACTAAAAATAGTAGGCTTCTCGTGAATGTGACTGCAAACTTGATGTCACATTCATGATTTTTTATGGGCTGTCTAGTTTGCTGAAGGGCCATTTCTCTGCATTTAGTTTTGCCTTTGTTTTATGTGTTATTTACATGGTGTAAATTAAATATTTATGTGTGAATTAAAAGCCCGTTTTTCCCAAGCTTTTAAACATCTTCAGCAGATATCGCACCAGATCATTGAGTTACAAGAAATTTACGTTTTTGACGCCGAAGAATCAACCAATCAAACCCTTTGGCAGTAGGTAGAACAAGGAGCAAAGCCTGGGACGGTGGCGATCGCATTGGAACAAAAAGCCGGGCGGGGACAATGGGGAAAAAAGTGGGAATCTCCCGCCGGCGGACTCTACTTATCTTGGTATATTGAACCGCAGCTTCCCGTTGAAAATGCGGCTCAATTGACCTTGTGTTCCACCTGGGGGGCAGCTAGAATTCTACGGAATTATGGACTGCAAGTAAAAATAAAATGGCTTAACGATTTAGTTATTGGGGATAAGAAACTGGGGGGGATCTTAACGGAAACCCGACTCAAAGGAAGCAAAATTAACCGCGCCGTCATTGGAATTGGAATTAACTGGAATAATCCTGTTCCTGATACGGGAGTTAATTTAAAAACTATTATTGACAACGACAATAGCTCGTCTGACAGTGACAATCCAGTCAATTCTATCGGCACTTTAGAAGAGCTGGCAGCGTTGGTTTGGTGGGGATTGGAACGGGCTTATCAACAGTGGAAAGAAAAAGGTGTTACCAGTTTTTTGGCAGATTATTTAGAGCTTCTAAGTCACTTATGTTGTCCTGTTTCTGTGGGCGATCGCTGTGGCGTGGTCGTAGGTGTCAATGCCAAAGGAGAACTGCGGGTCAGGCTCGAAGAAGAGAATTCTGATAGTGGTAAAGACTCGAAAAAAAACAATCAAGAAGTTGCGCTACCCCCGGGGAGCATTAGCTTAGGCTATGCCTGGAGCGGCGATCGCTCCCCATAATTCAATTACTCATATTCAGAAAACACACAAATAATCCCTATAAAATAATCCCCATAAAACAAACGTAAAAATCAAGCCGTAGCGAATAGGAATATGACCGGCGATCGCCTCACTTCAGGAACTTTACCCTTTCGATTAGGGTGTGCCGTTTGGGGCTATCCCGGCTGGCGCGGGTCATGGTTTCCCGCCAATATCCAGCCCAAAGAAATGCTGTCAACCTACGCCCAATGCTTGACCGCGGTCGAGGGAAACACCACTTTTTATGGCATGCCTAGCCCGTCCACGGTCAAAAAGTGGCGACTCCAAACCTCCTCCCCCACCCCGTCTGGCACCCCCTTTCACTTTTGTTTAAAACTACCGAAAACCATTAGCCATCAAGGATTACTCATGCCCCAATGGGCCCAGGCATTGGTATTTATTGAACGGATTCAACTGCTGGGCGATTGCCTAGGTCCGGCTTTTTTGCAGCTTCCTCCGCGCTACTCTCCCCAATACATGGACGACCTGGACGACTTTCTGGGGCACTGGCGGCACTGCACAGATGCCAAACTTGCGGTGGAAGTGCGTCACCCGGATTGGTTTACCGCTGAAGGACGCGATCGCCTCAACCGCCTGCTACTAAGCCACACAGTGGGTCGAGTCATTCTTGATACTCGCCCTATTTATCGCAATTTAGCCCCTGACGACGACCCCCAGCACCTTTCCCAGCGGCGTAAGCCAGATCTACCTCTCCATGCGTCTGTTACCGCCCCTTTTAGCATGGTGCGTTTGATCACCCATCCCCACGCTGACAGTAATGGCACTTATCTGGATGAATGGGCAAATCGAGTGGAGCGATGGCTTAAAAAGGGCATCAATTTATACTTCTTTGTCCACTGTCCCGTTGAGGACCACTCCCCACACACGGCCCGCCAATTTCAGGAGCGCCTGTTGAGGAAAAACCTTGCTGTGCCCCATCTTCAATACCCGGACTTGAGGGAAGGAACAACCGGAGAGACGGAAGGGGGGCGATCGCAACTTTCCCTATTTTCCCCTGGCTCAGCAGAGTCGTGATGTGGGGTATTAATTGTGCAGCGCCTCACCGGGAAGGAGTCCCTCAAAGTGCCCTTACGGACGCGATTTGACTGACCAAATCAGGTTGATGGATTGCCAACTCTCTTTCGTTAGAAGGCAAGGTCAACGGTCCCGGCATCGCCACAGCGTAGCCTTGGACATAATTAACATTTAGTTTTCCCACCATTTTTAGAACCTCTTGATCTTCCACCCCTTCAGCAATGGTTTTCAACCCTAAGCTGTTGCTGATGTGGCAAATGGCCTCCACCATGGCGCGGCTAACACTATCGATCGCCAAAGACTTGACGAACTGCCCATCAATTTTCAAATAGTCTACGGGCAAAGTATTTAAATAGGTTAGGGACGACATTCCTGATCCAAAATCGTCTAAGGCGAAGGTTGCTCCCTCCGCCTGCACTCGCTTAATCAAGTCCACGGCTTGGTTTAAATTAGCGATCGCCGCCGTCTCCGTCACCTCAAAAGAAATATCAACGTAATTTAATACAGAACGCTGTAGCTGGCTTACTAAAAAGTCCCCAAAAGATTCATCGTTAAAACTGGCTCCTGATAAATTCACGAAATAGCGCCAGCCCGTTACCGGCGCGCGTCCCTTCTCAAAGAGATGACTCGTGAGCTGATCTAATAGCGATCGCACTACCCACCGGTCCAGCTCAGGCATCAAGTTATACCGCTCTGCCGCCGGAATAAACTGCTGGGGCGACACCAAATTTCCTGACTCGTTCCGCAAACGGAGCAGCACCTCAGTACAATGCTCTTTGGCTTGGGATGGACGGGTTGTCGGCTGGTGACTTTGACCTCGCTCAACAGGTCTAATGGATTGGGAAAACAAGCAAAAACGATCAGCAGCCAAGGCCTGTCTAATTTTAGACGTCCACTGCATATCCGATTGACGCTGCTGCATCGTTGCATCGTCAAAATGGTACACACTTAAGCGATTACCCCCGTCTTCCTTGGAGGCATACATCGCCGTATCAGCCATGCCCAACACCCCTAGCACGTCGTCAATGGATTGATCAAGCAGTACTAGTCCGGCGCTGACGCTGATATTAAACAGGTTGTCTTCCCATAAAAACTGCCCATTAATTTGCCGAATCATATGGTGAACCTGGGTCTTCGCATCACTCAATGTGCAATTTTTCAGCAACAGCCCAAACTCGTCGCCCCCCAGCCGCGCTACCAAGCTATTGGGGGGAGCCAATCCCATTAAAGACTGGGCAATGTGACACAGCATCGCATCCCCAGCCACGTGACCGGAGGTGTCGTTTATTACCTTGAATTGATCCACATCCAAATAACAAAAAGCATGGGTGGCCTTGCCGTGGGCAACCTGTTGAATGCTTTTGATTAAAACGCGCTCAAATTCTCGGCGGTTTGCCAGCTTTGTCAGGGCATCGTGGCTCGCTTGCCAGGCTAGGTGATCCGATAAATGCTTGTGCTCAGTAATATCGCGACAAACTATCACGGCTCCGGCGATCGCCCCCCTTTGCAAACTGATAGGGGAAATCGAAAGCTCGATAATAAACGTTTGCTGGCGGCGATTCACAAATTTAACGCAGGAGTGTCCCACCACAATCACACCGTGGTGCAAAACCTGTCCCAGTCCGTTAGAGAAAGCTCGCAGTCCCTCGTGGTGGTCCAGTTCTAAAACCTCTTCACAGGGAAAGCCACTGGACTGGGCCGATGTCCAAGCACACAGCTTTTCCGCCGCCGGGTTAAGGGACTGCACCCGCCGCCGCTGATCCACCACAATAACCGCATCCCCAATAGCCCTTAAGGCTACCTCCGCCAACTGTTTTTCCACCACCACCCGCGCTTCCACCCTCTGGCGGTGCTCCATTTCGCGGGTCAATCGCTGGTTAGTTTGGAGCAGGGCTTTGGTGCGATCGTTCACCTGCTCTTCCAGGGTTTCATTGAGATGTCTAAGGTCCTCCTTTGATCGCTTCCGCTCAATGGCATAACGAATTGACCGGATCAGGGAGCCGTGCTGAAGCCGTCGCTTCACTAGGTAATCTTGAGCCCCGTGGCGAATTGCGTCCACCGCCAAAGCATCATCCTTCGAGTTGGTCAAAATTACGGTAGGCAAAGATGGAGCCGCAGCCTGCACTTGCACCAAAGTGTCTAGACCTTGACTGTCAGGCAAGTTTAAATCGAGCAAAACCACATCAAAAAAGGCAGCGCCGTCGCGATCGCCATAGTTTTCGCCACTCTTCTTTTCGCTATCTCCTGAGTCGCGATCAACGGCTCCTGCATCCCATTTAAGCTGCCGCTCAAAGGTGACAGTACTCCTGTCATGCCCACCAACATCACCCTCGTGGTTGTCGCTTTTCCCGTGGAGGTTATTAAGCACTGTGATCGCACTTGCCAAACGATCAACCCAGTGCAAACTCCACGCTCCTTGCCCCGCCGTTTCAAGCAGCGCCCGGAGCAGTCGTGCTTCACCAGCGTTGTCCTCAACGATCAGTACGCGCAGAAACTGAACATTAATCGACATAAAGTCTTACGGGGCTAGAGGAGTTTTGTACTTAAAGCTATGTAATTAGGAATTTATAAAGGAAGCGTTTCTGAGGAGAACCTGTGGTTTATTCGCTACTTTAATTATTTTATACTTTAGCTTTATATATTCTTAATTATTACAGTAAACAACAAATCTAAAAACGGAGGATTTTCAAAAGTTTATGTAACAAACCACACTCGCGCTTACGCAAAAATAACGGGCGCTGTGTAGAACCTTTAACCAAATCTCTGTTGACAATCGCGTAACCTAACTAGGGGCTCCACCAATTAAATCTCAAGCTCAATAGCTGTGAGGATAATCAGCTCCTAGTATTTTTTAGCGTTCACTTCCCACTGGGCAAAGCTTCTGGGGTTGAGTAGGTGATATGCCCTAATGCACGTCTAAAAGACTTCTAAATTCAAGACATAACGTCCCAAGCTAATCTTCTGAGCCCACAGTTCATACTCCAGCCGGAAAGCTCGAGGAATCCCCTGCCCTTCCATGGTGTAAGACCGGGTAAAATTTCGTAGCCGTAGCTGATCGTGGGGGCGGTTTTTATTGCTTTGTAGCCAATAGCGACTGGTGCCATAACCCCCCAGTGCCCACAGGTGGCGATAGCTACAGCCGCCGTTACCCTGCATGGTCAAAATGGCGCGATAGGGAGAAATTTCTAGCCATAGATGGCGATCGCGCACCGTTTCTAAGGATCCCTGTTCCTGGGACGACGGCGCTAAACCAAAGGGATTACGAGTTTTCTGGGACGGCGGCGACGGCGGGAGCTGGGGCGGATCACTAGAGGGCTGGGGCTGGTTGGGAGGCTGGGATTCACTACCATCCGCCAGCAACGGCTCTGAAAATAAAATATGACACCGCTCCCGATCTTTACGATACAAAACGGCAGTGGTCCGCACAGACGACTGTAGCGGTAAGTCGAGGGAAATCAGAGAGAGGCTAACTAATTTGCGGTGGCGGGCAAACATGGCTCAGGGCAAAATTGCGACAGGAACGGACTCAAACCAAGCTCAAAACAGTGGAAGCAGCAGTAAAACTAAACGTCTCTCCTAAAAAGGAAGAATTGAAAGAGAATCCCACCTTGCGCTTCTTTTTCCAATAGTCCAAACTACGGTCGAATTTTTTAGATTCCCCACTTTTTTAAGGGAAGCTTTTCGGGAATTTTTTTGGGAATTTTTTTGGGAATTACTTATCGTGGCTTTTTGTGGCTTAAGGATCGCCCCCAAAAACGCTACGGTTACCCCAGCAACCCAAACACAATTGTTAGCGACTATTAATGCCCCAGTCCATCATAACGTCCCAATTCAGCGGCTCCCATCAAACTCTGACAATTACCCCTCCTGGCGAAGGAATCCGGTTACGGGGGCGAGTGCAAATTCCTGGGGATAAGTCCATTTCCCACCGATCGCTCATGCTAGGAGCACTGGCAGAGGGCACTACCACTATCGAAGGGCTGCTGCTTGGGGAAGATCCTCGCAGTACGGCGGCCTGTTTTCGGGCGATGGGCGCAGACATTAGCGAACTAAATACGAACCAGGTGACAGTTCAGGGCATTGGACTGGGAAATTTGCAGGAGCCCAAAGACGTGCTGAATGCGGGTAATTCTGGCACCACCCTGCGGCTAATGTTGGGCATTTTGGCGTCCCACCGGGAACGCTATTTCACAGTCACCGGCGACGGTTCTTTGCGATCGCGCCCCATGGGTCGAGTGATTAACCCCCTGAAGGAAATGGGGGCTGATATTTGGGGACGCCAGGGCAATACTTTGGCTCCGTTGGCGGTACAGGGGCGATCGCTCAAACCCATAACTTACCGATCCCCTATTGCGTCAGCGCAGGTTAAATCTTGTTTGCTATTGGCGGGTCTGATGACCGAGGGGGAAACCAAAGTGATTGAGCCGGCCCTATCTCGGGACCATAGCGAACGGATGCTGAAAGCCTTTGGAGCCACGGTGAAGGTGGACCCAGAAGAGATTAGCGCTGCCGTGGTGGGACCAGCAAAATTGACGGGGAAGCGGGTGATTGTGCCAGGGGATATTAGTTCGGCGGCGTTTTGGCTGGTGGCCGGGGCGATCGCCCCCGACTCCGATTTAGTGGTAGAAAATGTGGGAATTAATCCCACCCGCACCGGGGTTTTGGAAGTGCTGCGGGCGATGGGCGCGGATTTAACCTTGGAAAACGAGCGAGATGCAGCGGGGGAGCCGGTGGCCGATATTCGAGTGCGCACCAGTGACCTGAAAGGCTGCGAAATTTCTGGTGCGGTGATTCCCCGGGCGATCGATGAAATTCCCATCTTGGCAGTGGCGGCGACCTGTGCGACAGGTAAAACAGTGATTCGTGATGCGGCGGAATTACGAGTCAAAGAAAGCGATCGCCTGGCAGTCATGGCCAGTGAACTAAGTGGCATGGGGGCAAGTATTATTGAGCACACTGACGGTTTAGAAATAGTTGGGGGCACTCTTTTACAGGGAGCTTCCACCGAAAGAGATCGGAAGAGCGTCGTGTTAGGAAAGAGAGTAGATATAGGTGGTAGCC
>CALCTI010000261.1 GCA_937894105.1 uncultured cyanobacterium | reverse complement strand
AAATGGCGAAGGCGTCACTTGCAAAACCCTAGGTGCCCATGGAGTTGATATAAACTTTGATGGGTTTTTGGGGGTCTTCGTACTGCAAATACAACAGCTCAGCGACGATAAGCTCTGCCACCGCAGGCACCAGGGGCATTCCCATATAAACAATGCGCTCTTTTAGCAGCAGGGACGGCAGATCCGGCGGCGGTGTACGGTAGGCGCTGGGGCCACCACCGTAGGGAGCTTGTACTGCCTGAATATTGGGGATAGGGTCGTTTGCTGGCATTCCTGGCATTGTTAAACGCAATTCGCGATAGAACATTGGAAAAGAACGTTAGAAAAAACGTTGGGAAACAGGTGATTTAGACCTGATTCCCGTATCCGAATACTTTAGCGTGTTGGGATGCCCTGTGCCTGGAGGGTAGTACGGAGAACAGCACTGGTTTGCCCGGTAACGCCGAAGACGATCGCCTCTCGAGATAGCCGCTGGGCTGGATGGTCCTGGTAATTCGCCGCTCCACCGCTGGTCATTAGGGCGATATTGGCAGCATTTAACCCCAGGGCGATCGCCCGCCCCCGCCAGTGCAGCTGTTCCTCATAGCTCAGGGGCGTTCCACCATCGGGACGGTCATTACGATAGGCGGGAGAATAATGGCGATAAATCACCTGGCGACACTGGTTTAGCTCTGTGACAATCGCCCTAATGGTCTCGCCCAACGTTTCCGCCACCTCACTGCGCTTGGACAAATATCCCTGCAACAAATCCAAGCTCCCTTGGGTGCAGCCCAGGGCAAAAAAACTGCTGGCAAGAACTTTCTTGCGGTCATTCTCCCTAATCCACTGGGGAAGTCGCCGATACAGCACCTGGTCGTCCCTTAAAAACCAACGATCAAAACTGACCGTTACCGTTTGAGTGGCCCTAAATGCGGCCAGGTCCATGGGTTTTCCGACGCTAAGGCGATCGCCAACCACTTCCTCTGTAAACGGAACCAGCCCAAATACCGAGCCGCCGTCCTCCAACGCCGCCGCTCCCACAAATCCTTCAAAACATCCCCATCCGGTGACCCAGGGCATGGTTCCCGATAGTTCGTAACCTCCCGCCACGGGTCTGGCGGTAACGGGGGAGGGCGATCGCCGTAAATGGGAATAACCAATGCCCAGGGCACAATGTCCCGTTGCCAAGCCCGGCAAAATTTTGTCCCGCAATGGTCGATTCTTACTGCTTGCAACCATGGCTCCGGCGCTTTGGTGCTGAATTTGCAAAAATGCCAGCGCCCCGGAATATCGCGCCAGACTCTCTCGAAATTGCCCCATTTTCAGGTCGTTTAACGTCTCACCATTGATGCCCCCACGCAGATGTAGCCATCCCTGCTTCCCCAGCCAACGAAATGCCCCTTGCAATGCATGGGTCGCGCTTCCGATCTTGGCTGCCTGGGGGGCGAGCGCCCCGTTCACCGCTGTTTCCACCGTTTGCAGCCACGTGGCGGTTGAGATCCATGGGAAGGGGGCGATCGCCGTTACCGAGCGAGAGTTATAAATCTGAGAATCAGAAAATTGAGGCGGATCAGCCCCAATGGCAGGAGATAGCATTCGTTAAAGATCTTTGCGCCGTAATTTAACCGTTTAAGTCACCATGTTAATTTCTATTTGAGCTGAGGTAGTGATCCCCCTGTTCTGGTACAGGGACTAAGGGTTGTTTAAAATCTGCCAGCAAAGCTTATATTCAAATGTCGCAGCCAAAAATTTGCTACCCGTTAGGAGCACTTTCATGAAGAGCAATATCAACTCCATCGCCCTCAAAGATCTTTCCCAGTCCTCCCGTGAAGGCGTTGGCAGTTATGTGGCAGATATGCAGCTTCATATGACTCTTCAGGCAAAAAACCTACTGCCCACCCACGAGAATGCAAGCGACGCGATGGGCGATTTGCTACGGGAAGCTCAGGAAGTATCCGAAAAGTTGGCGTCCCGTCAGCGCTCTTAAGCTTTTGGCTTGTAAGTTTTTGGCTTGTAAGTTTTTGATTCAAAAGCCTCTGATAATTCCTAAGCTTTTGATAATGATTGGATGATTTTGGCGATCCGGCGTGATTTTGCAAACCCTGCCAGCTTTTTACGGTTAGAGGCTTGATTGGAGGGGTGAATTTATCGTTTGCGATCACCCAGCTTTTTCCGGGCGATCAAACAATTGCGATCGCCCCGTCGTTCGTAAGCTAAGCGGTCTGATACTTGTTCCATCAGCAACAGCCCCCGCCCTGACCCATAGCGCAGCGGCTCCGCCTCATTTTGCTGCCGCATAGACTCCAGAACCTTAGGCATATCAAAAGGATCGCCCGAATCCCACACTTGAAGTTCGAGCCAGCCTTCCCACACCTCAATAATCAAGGTCACAAATAGGGGCATCGTTCCGCCGTCATAATCTTTATGGGCATGGCGCACTGCATTGGTAAACGCCTCAACCAAAATAATCCGGCACTCCCACATGGCCGCCGCCGATAGCTGTAGATTTAACCCTTCCAGCCACGCCAAAACTTGCGGCACTGCATCCACTTGACTGGGACAATTAAACCGTTCCACTCGACTGGGAGATCCCTCGTAGGCCGCAGACTCCGCAGTGGTCCCGGGCTGGCTATCCCTGGACTGGCCTTTTAACCACCGCCGCACTCGAGACCACTGTCGCCGCGATGCTCGACGCCACGCTTTGGCACACTGGGGCGGCGTACATAAAAAGCGTCGTCCTGCTGAACCTTCGCGAGTCAACTTGTCAAATTTCTGCCGCCAATTTCGCCGTCCCAACCGTCGTCCCTCTACATAGCGCCGCTGTTTTTCTGAAATAGAATCCAAACTGTTTTAAAAATCAGCTTGAGATCGTGTTTAAGGCTCCAATTTTCTTGGTAAGCCAAATCCAGGCGAATCACATCTTCGAAATTTTTCACCTGCGATCGCCCGTTCACCTGCCACTCTCCGGGCATTCCCGGTCGCACATCCAAGCGCTGCCATTGGGGCACCTCGTAATGGGACACTTCCTCAGGGGTGGGCGGTCGCGTTCCCACCAAACTCATTTCCCCTTTTAAGACGTTCCAAAACTGGGGCAGTTCATCGAGGCTGGTGCGACGCAAAAATTGTCCCACCGGAGTGATACGGGGATCTCGATCATTTTTAAAAAATGCCCCTTCCGCCTGATTTTCCACCTCGTGACGACGGGCTTCCGCGTCGGGGACCATTGATCGAAATTTCCACAGTCGAAATCGCTTTCCTAACCATCCGCAGCGCTCCTGGGAAAAGAAAATGGGACCGGGGCTATCGATGCGGATGGCGATCGCAATGGGAATTGCCAGTATTCCCGTCACCACCAGCCCAATCAACGCCCCCACAATATCCATAATCCGCTTGACCAGCGATCGCACTGACGGGTGAGTGGCAGGTAATGATTCCTCCCGTCGGCGAGGATCCGCCTGGGACCCCACTTGGAGCGCTGGTTGCACATCCAAAACAGCGTCTAACCCCGTAAGCGCTAGCACCGCCATCACCTGAGGACCTGCTTCCCTTAGCTTAAAAGGAATTTTAACGGTATCAGCCCCTTTGTAGCTGGTAACGATCGCCCCAATGCCGCTACTGTCAATAAACACCGTGCGGCGCAAATCTAAAATAATGGACCGAGGACGGGGCGATCGCTGGAAAAGCTGGGCGCAAATATCCTTAAAAGCAACGGCTTCGATCACGCACAGGCGTTCGGGGATCAGCAATATTGCCCCTTCATCGGCAAAGGTAACAGGAAAGTCGATTGGCGAAGAGTAGGTAGCCATAGAATCTCGACGAGTTGGCAAATCATTGGCAAATCCCAATACGCAACAATGGGTACGTAAAGGTAAGTTCGCAAAAGGTACGCAAAAGCGCGATCACGATAGTGATGACCCTAACCGGCAGCATCCCCCAAAATAATCGCAGAATAACGAATAACCCAGGTTTAACCAGCCATCATTAGCCATCCAGCTGACTGCTAAGCCCTACAACGGTTAGCCCTTGGGGCGCCATTACTGTCTAACGGTGCTGGTCAATCCGGCTCTTCATATTCTGCACTAGCCATCGGTTGAATGCCCGGAAAGTCATCACAACGTTGCATCCTCGTACTGTATAGCTCAAGAAAATATGGGACTGCGAACAATATGCCCTCTAAACACGCAATGGTTCCTAAACACGCAAGCGTTACCAACCGAATTGTTCCGTCATCCATCCTTTTATCGTCCTAAGTTTTTAATCCTATGGCTTCGTTGCGATCGCCTGTAACCGCTTCAAACAATCCCGTTCTGGCAAAAATCAAAGCTATTGTTGCCCGCCTAAACCCGCGCTTTTTAGAAATTCGCCGTCACCTTCACGCCCATCCTGAACTGAGCGGCAAGGAATACCAAACTGCTGCCTATGTTGCCGGAGTTCTCTCGGCAGCAGGAATTCCCGTTAAAGAAGGGATTGGCAAAACTGGCTTAACGGCAGAAATCCGTGGCGATCGCGATCGTCCCCTCCTCGGCATTCGCACCGATATGGACGCCCTGCCCATCCAAGAGCGCACCCGCGTCACCTTCGACTCAGTATTTTCCGGCATTATGCACGCCTGCGGGCACGACATTCACACCACCGTCGGTCTTGGCACCGCCATGGTTTTAGCCGAACTCCAAGACCAAATTCCCTGTAACGCCCGCTTCCTGTTTCAGCCCGCTGAAGAAATTGCTAAGGGGGCCCAGTGGATGGTGGATGCCAATACCATGGCTGACGTGGACAGCATTTTCTCCCTACACGTGTTTCCCACGATCCCCGGTGGTTCTATCGGCATTCGTTACGGTGCCCTCACCGCCGCCGCCGATGACCTGGAACTTATTATCGAAGGGGAATCGGGGCATGGGGCCCGCCCCCACGAAGCCGTTGACGCTATTTGGATTGCCGCCCAGGTCATTACCACCCTGCAACAAAGTATCAGCCGCACCCATAACCCCTTGCGCCCAGTGGTGCTCACCTTTGGTCAAATCGAAGGAGGGCGCGCTCCCAATATCATTGCGGATCGGGTCCGTTTGGTGGGCACCGTGCGATCGCTCCACCCGGAAACTACTGCCACCCTCCCCCAATGGATCACCCACATCGTCACCCAAATTTGTCAAACCTACGGAGCCCGGTGCCAAATTAACTATGAGTCTTGCGTGCCTTCTGTACAAAACGACCTGGTCCTAACTCAAATTCTTGAACAAGCTGCCCGTCAAGCCCTGGGCGATCGCCAGGTGGAAATCCTGCCCGACCCTTCCCTAGGGGCAGAGGATTTCTCCGTTTATCTGGACCAAGCCCCCGGCTCCATGTTCCGTCTTGGGGTGGGCTGGCGCGATCGCCCCAACTATCCCCTACACCATCCTAAATTTGATCCGGACGAACAGGCGATCGCCACCGGCATTATCACCCTTGCCTACGCCGCTTATAACTATTGGCAACTCAATGCAAACCTGTAAAATATCTCCGTAAGATATTCGCATAAAATATTTTCGTAAAACATGCGCGCAAAAGAGTCTTGCACCTTTTTTAAATCTCCACGGCAAACGCACCAATGCAGGGGATAGAAACGCATCAAATCGTAGCAATTAATGTTTTAAAGGCATGAAAAATATAAGGCGACTAGCCTGAAAACTGGCAATAAAACAACGGAACAACATGAATATCGAGTTTTTTAATGGGTAGATAATCAACAATTAACCATTCCTTAACTTGACAAAATAAAACCACTTCAATTACTCATTAATAGGGTAAATAAATTACTGATTTTGTGGTAGCTTCGCACTGTCTTCGCTCCCACTCTTTCATCGCATCACAAGACCAAGAAAAGTCAACTTTGAGTTTCGCAATGCAGTTTAAGCAACAATCAATTCGTTTTCTTGCGGGCTGCCTAGCCCTATCTTTAGTTGCCTGCGGTGGCGGCGGCGGCGATGATTCAGCCGCAACCCCCGAAGGTGAGGGATCCGAAGGAGCAGCCGAAACTACCACTGACGGTGGTGTCAGCGGTGACGTTTTAGTTGACGGCTCTAGCACCGTCTTCCCCATTTCCGAAGCAATGGCGGAAGAATTTATGAAGGCTAATTCTGGCAGTCGCGTCACCGTAGGCGTGTCTGGCAGCGGCGGCGGCTTTAAAAAATTCTGCGTAGGCGAAACGGACGTTTCCAACGCGTCTCGCCCCATTAAGCAATCGGAAATTGATATCTGTGCCGAAAATGGCATTGACTTTGTGGAGCTTCCCGTTGCCTTTGACGGTTTGTCCGTGGTTGTCAGCACTGAAAACGAGTGGGCCGCATGCCTAAAGCCTGAAGAGCTGGGCAAAATGTGGGAGCCCGGCGCGGAGGGTGCCATCAACAACTGGAACCAAGTTCGCCCTGATTTTCCCGACACCGAACTAAGTCTTTATGGTCCTGGTACTGATTCCGGCACCTATGACTACTTCACCGATGCCACCACCGGCGAAGAGGGCGAAAGCCGTGGTGATTACACCGCTTCTGAGGACGACAACGTCATCGTTCAAGGGGTCACCTCCGATTCTGGCGGCTTGGGCTTCTTTGGCTTTGCTTACTACGCTGAGAACAAAGACAAGCTAAAGGTGGTTGAAATCGAAAACTCTGACGGGGAATGCATTGCTCCCGCTGAGGAAACCATCGCTGATGGAACCTACAACCCCCTGGCACGTCCTATCTTCATCTACGTCAGCACCAAGTCCTTGGAAGAAAAGCCCGCAGTCAAGGCGTTTATTGAATTCCATCTGGCAGAGGCTAACGAAGGTCTAATTTCTGAAGTGGGTTACGTTCCCTTGCCGAAGGATTTGTCTCCTAAAGCTACTGAGCGTTTCAATTCTGCTACCCCTGGAAGCATTTTTGAAGGGGGCTCTTCCGTTGGCGTTAAGCTCAGCGATAAGCTATAGATTGGGTTTTGAACTTTAGGGCGTGTCATTTAGTAAGTTGCAGAAGTCTTACGCAGTAGGGAGTACACGCTCTTTAGAAATAAAAAATCTGGGGGGCAAAACTCCTTACGGCTCTTAACTTAGAGATTTAATGGATGACAGCCTCCCATTAATTGCCCAGGTTTTGTGTAGTAGTACGAAATTACCCTCCGGGAAATGCACAGGTTTTCCGGAGGTTTTTTTGATGATAGCTTAATAGTTTTTAGGGGCTATTTTTAACCTTTACTTCACAAACCAAAGCAATTTAGAAAATCAAATAATCAATCAGTTTAATTAACGTTTAGCTGTTGAATTTGATTCACGAATACGAGTCTCAAAAATGAGTCGCTAATGGTTATTTAGATATTCCTAAATATGCCTTTGGTGCAGTAAGATGCCCATGGATCTGCCACCCTTTATTTGTGGAAAGGCTAAATCCAGAATGCGCGTGATGTGTGGGGCGACGCGTTGACCTAAATTATGAGTGTTCTTCCCGTGAATGACACAAGTTTGTGGAAGCCAACTCGATTATTAAACCGTCGAGTTGAGCTGGCTGTTAAGTTGATCTTCGGGTTGTTTGCTCTAGTTTCTGTTGCCACAACAATAGGAATTATCGCAACATTAATCTTTGAAACCTTTGAATTCTTTCGAGAGGTTTCTATGGTTAGTTTCTTGACTGATTCAAAGTGGACGCCGCTGTTCTCCAGTGCCCAATTTGGCATTTTTGTATTGGTAAGCGCCACGGTGATGCTGTCAGGAATTGCCATTTCCGTAGCCTTGCCACTGGGTTTGCTGTCAGCTATTTGCCTGAGTGAATATGCTTCACCAAAATTGCGCAGTATTTTAAAGCCGCTGCTGGAAGTTTTGGCAGGAATTCCGTCGGTGGTTTTTGGCTATTTTGCCTTGTTATTGGTAACCCCTTTTCTACAGTCGATTACTCCTGGGCTTGAGGGTTTTAACGCTTTAAGTGCTGGTGTTGTGCTGGGGGTTTCAATTACCCCGTTGGTTGCGTCTCTCAGTGAGGATGCAATTTCAGCAGTTCCCCAAAGCTTGCGTGATGGGGCCTATGCCTTGGGGGCAACGAAGCGGGAAACCATTATTTCGGTGGTGTTGCCAGCGGCCCTGTCAGGGATTGTGTCGTCGGTGATTTTGGCGGTGTCGCGGGCGATCGGGGAAACGATGATTGTCACATTGGCGGCGGGGCAACACCCTCGCTTGGGGCTAAACCCTTTTGTGCCGGTAATGGCGATGACTGCTTTTATTGTGCAGGCAAGTTTGGGGGATACTCCCGCTGGGTCTTTGGCTTATAAGACTATTTATGCCGTTGGTATGAGCCTGTTTGTGCTGACGCTGATTTTGAATATTTTTAGCTTTTGGTTTGTCCGTCGCTTCCGGGAGAAGTACGAATAATGGCGAATTTAGCATCGGATCCTTCGCGATCGCCCCTTGGCGGTGGATCTAAAGGACGGTTTAAAAGCGAGCTATCCAAGCGCTATCGCATTGACAGCCTCTTTTCAGCAGCAGCTTGGACTGCTGTGACGCTGCTGGTGTTGGTGTTGGCGTTGCTGATTGGCGATGTGCTGGTGGACGGAGCAGCCCGTTTAAGCTGGGACTTTCTCACGTCGTTCCCCTCTCGCAAGGCGGAAGAAGCGGGGTTACTATCGGCGCTGGTGGGCACCATCTGGGTCATGGTGATTGTGGCAGTGGTGTCGTTTCCCCTGGGAGTGGGAGCTGGTATTTATCTGGAAGAATTTGCCGAAGATAGCTGGTTCGCTCGCGCCATTGAAATTAATATCAACAACCTAGCTGGGGTGCCGTCGATTATCTATGGACTGCTGGGGCTTCAGGTGTTTGTGCGCTGGATGGAGCCAATTACCGGCGGGCGCAGTATTTTGTCTGGGGCGCTGACTTTGGCTTTGTTGATCTTGCCGGTGGTGATTGTGGCTACCCGTGAATCATTGCGGGCAGTGCCCGACAGTCTTCGTCAGGCGGGGTTTGCTCTGGGCGCAACGCGATGGCAAGTGGTGTGCAATCAGGTGTTGCCTCTGGCGTTGCCGGGAATTTTGACGGGAACAATTTTAGCCCTGTCGCGAGCCATTGGAGAAACGGCTCCGCTAATTACCATTGGTGCTTTGACGTTTATTTCCTTTTTGCCGGAAGATTTACAAAGCCCCTTTACGGTGCTGCCTATTCAGGTTTTTAACTGGATATCTCGCCCCCAAGAAGCGTTTCATACAAATTCGGCAGCGGGCATTATTGTGTTGTTGGGAGTGCTGTTACTGATGAATTCATCGGCTGTTCTGCTGCGCAACTATCTTCAGAAGCGTCATTAAAGAGAGTTATTTATAGTCCTTCTCAACTGAATAGGGCACCTGGCAAAGTTGGTATGAGGCGCAACCCGCATTTTGACGAGCTTAGGGGCCCTTGAAGTATCTTTTCGCTGGATTGAAAGACTATCAAATCGACCATTCCGAGCAAACTGTCGGAGCAAATTTTCACACCGGAGCATGAGAGGGATTGGTTATGGATGAGCAAATGGAAGCGGTACTTCGGGCGGAACAGGTTAGTGTGTCCTACAGTGGGTCAACTGCCGTTAAGAATGTGTACTTAAATATTCCGCGCAACCGGGTTGTGGCGTTTATTGGCCCGTCGGGCTGTGGCAAAAGTACGATTTTGCGCTGCTTTAATCGGATGAATGATCTGGTGGCTGGGGCAAAGATGGACGGGCGGATTACGTTTAACGATGTGGATATTTACGATTCGTCAGTTGACCCGGTGGATCTGCGTCGCCAGGTGGTGATGGTGTTCCAAAAACCTAATCCGTTTCCAAAATCCATTTACGAAAATATTGCCTTTGGGGCTCGCATTAATGGCTACCAGGGGGATATGGATGAGCTGGTGGAGCGATCGCTGCAACAGGCAGCAATTTGGGATGAGGTTAAGGACAAGCTTAAGGATAGCGGGCTGGCCCTGTCGGGAGGGCAGCAGCAGCGACTGTGTATTGCCCGGGCGATCGCTATTCAACCAGAAGTGATTTTGATGGACGAGCCTTGCTCAGCGCTGGATCCTATTTCCACCTTGCGGGTGGAGGAGCTGATTAAGAAGTTGATCGAGAACTACACCATCGTTATCGTGACCCATAACATGCAGCAGGCGTCTCGAGTCAGCGACTATACCGCCTTTTTTAACGCTAAGGCGACGGAAACCGGTGGCAAGATGGGGTATTTGGTGGAGTATGATCGCACGGAAAATATTTTTCATAATCCCCAACAACAGGCGACCCAAGAATACGTCAGCGGTCGTTTTGGCTAAGGGCGCTTTCTTCCCCCTAGGGCGTGTCATCAATTAATCTCCAGAAGCCTTATGCAGTGGGGAGTACGCGCCCTGTGCAAGAAAATAAGGCTAGGGGCTGAAATCCTGACGGCTCTTGACCTAGGGATTCAATTGATGACAGCCCCTAGTGTGCGGCTGTGCGGCTGAAATTAGTGCGCCAATTATTATAATTAGGCTTGCCTATAAAACAGCGATCGCCCCTATCCCCAGCGTTATATTTCAGCGCTGGGGTTTGTATTCGTTTGAGGATGGAGCACTGGAACGGAGAGTTGTTCATCTGAATGAGCACCCAGGGCGATCGCTCGATTACGTCCGGCCTCTTTGGCCATAAATAACGCCTGGTCCGCGCGCTGAATAAGATCATCCGGATCCTGATTCAAGGAAGGTACAAAGCTTGCCAGTCCCAAACTTAGGGTCACTTGTTTCGCCACCTTAGAGTGGGCATGCTCCAGGGCCAAACTCCATAAATGGTCCAAAACTTGCTGGGCAACGGCGATCGCCCCCGTCAGCGTTGTGTCGGGCAAAATAATCGCAAACTCTTCGCCCCCATAGCGAAACGCCAAATCCGTTGATCGCCGAGCCACCTTTGCTAACGCTTGGGCCACCTGCTGTAAGCAATCGTCCCCAGCTAGGTGACCATAATGATCGTTGTAGGGCTTAAAAAAATCAATATCGGCCACAATTAGCGCCAAAGGTTGCCCACCGCGCTGCCCACGACACCATTCCTGGTGCAGTGTTTGATCAAAAAAGCGCCGGTTAGGAATGCCCGTTAGTCCGTCCATGGTGGCCAACTGTTCTAGCTTGCGATTCACCTTGCTCAGATGGTCGTACAGAGTTGCCTGCTGGATGGCGATCACCAACTGTTCTGACAGATTACGTAAAAAATCCTGCTCCCAGAGCGGCCAAGCTCGCTCATCGGCACAGTGGTGAGCTACCAAAACCCCCCATAACCGCCCGCATTCCGAGCCCTGGGAGCCATCTTCTTGCCCTTGCTCCTCTGGATCTAAAGCGTGCCCCTCGGCAAAGTCCCCCGGAAAATTATCCGATGAACTGTCCGGTGAATTATCCACAGGATCACCAATTAGCCCTTTTAGGTGGTCTTCCTGGAGGAAATACTCTCCCTTTAAAATGGGCACCACCAAGAGCGATCGCACTTTTAAAGCCTCAATTTGAGCTAGGACAACCTGTGAGGCAAGCCCTCCACCCGTTTTTATCCAGTGGCTAACCCCTTCAATAATTTGCTCCCGTGATTCAAAGCCCACCACCCCATGGAGCTGCTCCTGCATGGCATTTTGAGTGGCCCAAAACTTATAAACAGTTGCCAATGCCCCGCCGCCGTCTTCTAGGGTGCCGTAATCTTTTCCATAGTCCATCGCCTTCAAGTCCACTGACTGCCGCCGCAGCAGGCTATAGATGATTACCCGATCCACCTGTAAAAAGCGACGAACTTGACTGGCTGCCGTATGCAAAATATCCGGTAGCTTGAGCGATTCGCGAATTTGGTGAGTGAGCTGTCCCAAAAGGCGCGATCGTTCCGCCTGCTCCCACAAATTACGCTCCGCCTGCTGTCGAACGGTAACGTCGGTCATTACCACCAATACACACTCCACCTCCCCAGAATGCCCCAACAAAGGACGGCGAATACTTTGCAACCAACGCACTCCTCCGTTTAAGTCTTGACACGGCTCCTGGTCAATTTGGCGCTCTTGTTTCTCCTGGACAACTTTTAATTCCTCCTGTTCATGGAGGCGAGCCTGGGCCTGGCTAGGGTTAACGCAATGTTCTCGATGACCAATCATTTGTTCCGGCGTTGTCCCATATAGCGCCGCTAGGGAATCGTTGGCCACTAAATAGAATCCTGCCAAATCCTTCACGGCCATTAGGGTAGGACTAGCATTCATGATGGATCGTAAAAAAGTTTGCTGCTCTTCCAAATGGGTTTGACTATGGCGCAGGCTTTCTAAAATTTGTTGTCGTTCAATGGCGTGATTTAGGGACTTTGCAAGACTCTCAGGCTTTAGAGTTGTCTTGCAAAGATAGTCCTGGGCACCGTGGCGTAATGCTTGGCGACCCACTTCATCGTCGTCGCGCCCAGTTAGGACCACAATTGGAACTTGGGGAGCACAGCGAGATATTTCCTGAACGGCTTCAATATCATTGCTATCGGACAGTTCTAAATCCAGCAACACGACCCCAATAGGCGACTCTTCTACCTGGAGCTGCTGGATTGCCAAAGACAAATTGTCAGAGTTTATAATTTGAAAGCGATCGCTCACCTCTTGCTTTAGGGCTTGCCGAATCGCCATAACATCAGCAGGATTATCTTCTACTAACAAAACGGCGACCATAGCCCCTTTGTTCTCAAGAACATGAGCTTGAGAACCGTCCTGCGATCGCTGAGACTGAAACGCGCTGGTCACGAACTTCCCCTAGCTAAGGCGTTAGGTAGGCATTACCAAAAACAAACTCGGCCACAATCAGAGAATAAATCTAAAACAAGTTTAAAACCTGGAAAATCGAGATATACATCAGAGACCATTACTCTTTGAAACTTCAGAAGCTATAAATGCTGGGAAGTGCTGCACCCAATCCAAGAAAAAATAATAGCAGTTGAAAAACCTGTAACGTCCGAATTTCAACCTTAATTGACAATAGATTTGCGTCATAAGATCCACCTTTGACCGCGTCAGTAACAGCGCTTTGATGAATGGAGCAGTCATTTGCCAGTCCGTATCAGCACTAAAATAAAATTGCCTTCATCCGCTATTTCGTGCCCAATCTCAACGCTGATCAAAATATTAGAGTCACAGTATCAAATATCCGCTGTTCCTTTTTGCACTTTCACCCCATTTTCCGACTTCTCAGTATAGTCTAAGGCTTTCTGATTCTTGCTAAAGCCCCTCGACTCTGGCCGGCATCATCGCCAAACTCTCACCGTTCGTCACTTAGGGCTAATGGCAAATCTTAATCACGGTGATGTGACATTTGCTTTTATAAACTGTCATTAATTAAAACCCAAAGCCTCTACTGGAGGATCTTTCAGCCCTAATCTGCCTCATTAGGTACTTGAGAGTTTCTTGGTTAGTAAATATCTAAGCGTACGATAATTGACACTATTTGATTAATTAAAGTTCATGAATAAGCCGTAATTTATTTAGACATCTTTACCTTGCTTTCGGCATTTATTGAGGATTTTGTGACTAATGACGTGATTCTTGTAGTAATAAATGTCTTGCATGGGATTCTGCCTTCAAAACAGGAGCCAAAACAGGGTCGAATTGATAAAAGATCACTGATCAATTTGTAAGCTGTTAATCTCGGTTTTACGTGCAGCTCAGCCGTTAGGTAGATCTTTGATTTTTAGGGAATTACTATGCTTTATGGCTGGGCTTGGTTCGTGTGGGCGATCGCCAATGACACGCAACGCTCAATAGCAATTTAAGCAATAAGGATATTTCTATGGACGTGCCCCTATCTCAATCGGAGCAGGCTCAAAGTTTAAGCCCTATTCCAAAGACCGTAGTTGACGTGATGAGCGAAGAAAACTGGATTGCGAATTTGCCCCAACTGTTGCGGTACGGGCAAGATGGCGACTACGTTCAGGTTCCCAACTCGTCGGTGCTGGCGTTAGCGGAGCGACTCAATATGGAACGCGGCTCCGAAAAAAATATTGCTTTTGGTGTCAACAACATCGTTGCTGAAGCGCAAGGTTAGCGATGAAATATTTGGGGCACCATCACCGAAGGTTAGAAGCTTTGCTGATTCCAATGATGGGCGGATTGCTGAAATCCATGAAGTCTCGTTCAGAATTTTGCAAAAGTGAGAGTCAATCAGTTTACGAACGCTCCCATAAACGGCGAAACCATAGAAGTTCTGACCAAATAGGCGGAAAGACTATGGCGGCAGCTTCTTTCCACTGGGGCAATTGCTTTTCTTTCCGATCGCCAGTGTTGGAAGGGCTTGAATCGTCAGCGTTTATTGAAGAGATGAGGGAAAGCCGCTGATCAAGTTTCTTGCCCAGTGCCTGTACGTAGCACGCAGTGAAGCCTAGCAGATACACAGTTAGGGCAAGTCCTATTAGATGATGCCCTTGGGGAGAAAGGTGAATTGCGATCGCCAACATAGATAAAGGTGCCCAGGCTAGTCGTACTTAAGAAATCAGCGAAAGCATAATATCTATCGCCTAAAATACTTATCGCCTAATGCAAAGGAATTAAGTGCCGACGTCTAATACGGAGAATTCTTATACGGTCAGGGGAAGCTAGCAACCTCGAAAATAACATTTTTATTACTAAATCTAACAATCAAGTTGAATTTAACAGCATCTTTATCTTGGCTGGGCACCGGATCAAAACTGAATATCTTTAGATGCTTAATTTTGATTGGGTCCGGGCTTAGCTAGACACCTAATTCCTTTGATATTCCTGACTTCGTAATGTGTTGCTAATATTCTGATGAGCTTTAAAGGGCGTATTTTTAGATTGTTCTGTGCAAATTTAATAAAGCGTGATGTTGATTCGATGGACCAAATATTGCTGGGTAAATCTTAAAAATTTATCTAACCAGAAAGTCAGACTGGAGCAAGACTTATTGCTGAAAATTCGCGTCAATTTCACAGACATTTTTAGCTTAAGCTTAGCCAGCCGCGCTTTACAGCGTGCACCAGGCGGTCAATGGCAGCGTAGTCGTCATTGCTTAAGTCTCCATTGAGTAAGGCACTCCGAAGTTCGAGGCGTTCGCACTCAGTGATTCTTCCAGAATCCCAAACCTCTGAGAAAATTTCTGCAATGTTATTGCTGTTGATAGACGATAAATCAAATTGAAAAGCCACTTTTTACTCCTAGTAAACATCAGGTTCTATATTACAAAATGAGATAAATTGCCTACCTCTTTCGATATATACAGTATCCACAAAATAAGGGATTAAATCAGCGATCGCAGACAAAATTAACTGCGATCGATAGTGCGATAAAAAGTGACTAATGGCTGGCGGAAAAGTGACCTAATAAATGATGTTTTGTGATCCAGGTCACGGATGTAAAGTGCGCGCCTGATGACAACTGTATTAAAGCTTTGTAGCCCCAGATACAGAAGCCCCGCTATATTGCTATTTCCCTTTCCCTAAATCTCTTTCCTACAGCACTAAGGGGGTGAGGGGGGAACTCTTTTTAGGGGTGTGGTCCTAAAAAATCCCGCAGCCGATGGTATGACCTAAGCTGCGGGGATTGCCAGTAGATTGTTAAGGAAAACTTGGGGTTAACCTTCTGGACTGTAGGGGTTGGCGGAGGGACGGGCTCCAAATTTGACGTGACGTATTCTGCACAGATTGTAAGGAGGATCTTCCAGGATGGTCGTGCTGCCGTCAGAGTATACGGCGCGAATTCGATACTCGCAGCCTCGATTACGCAACTCGGTGTAATTAAGCTCTAGATCAATAGATTCGCTGCTTTTAACGATGTCTGATCCGAGCAGATCTTGCCAGTCGTCTATGCGGCGCGGAGAAATGGCTAGGGAAAAAATGCTACGAGTGTAGTCATTTTGAAAGCGAATACGGACGGTTTCGTTTTCCTCCTGGGGGTCGGTCCAGCTGGCGATCGCGGGTGACACAAAGCTGCCAATAATGATGGCAGCGGCGGCAGACAGTCCTCCCCAGGCGAGATAGGGTTTCATAGTCATAGGTTAGAGTCCAAGTAGTTGTTAGTCAGTTATGGCAGTTTTTCTCGATAAATCGCTGTCCCACTGGGGGCTGTCATCATTTAAACCTCAAAGCCTTTCGCTATAACGGTTTCAGCCCCTAGTCTTTTTTGTTTTGAAAGAGCGTGTACTCCCCACTGTATAAGGCTTCTGGCTCTTAATTAATGACATGCCCTAGGGCTGCGATGAATTAAATGGGGATTGGGGCGCTTTATCTTCCAGGACAATGCTGGGTTAATGTAATGCCTGATTACTTTCATAATATCCCCAGAGCTTACGGGCTTTGCGATATTAGCGCCGTTGAGTTTAGCGGATTATTGGTGGGGCAATTATAGCGATCGCCCCTCCCCTCCCCGTTTTACCTGTTCGATATCCCTGACAATTTTTGTGCTTTGCCTTTTAATTGCCTTCAGTATCGGTATCAATGCCCTAACCAATGCCTATGTCCACCGCGTCTCCTCAGCTCCTAACTCAAGTGTCTGCCGCCCGTAGTTTTGGCGGATCTCAGCGAATTTACCGACATTGGTCAGCGGTGCTTCAGTGCGATATGTGCTTGGGAGTCTACTTGCCGCCATTGTGGGAGACCAAACCCTGCCCGGTGCTGTATTGGCTTAGCGGGCTAACGTGCGCTGAGCAAAATTTTGTTACAAAGGGCGGGGCGCAGTGGTACGCAGCTCGGTATGGCTGCATTTTGGTTGCGCCGGACACCAGCCCGCGAGGGTGCAATTTGCCGGGGGAGGATGAGTCCTGGGATTTTGGCACTGGGGCTGGATTTTACGTAAATGCCACCGAGAATCCTTGGTCACGCCACTATCGGATGTACGACTATGTGGTTTCGGAGCTGCCGGGGGCGATCGCCCAAAATTTTTCAATTATTCCCGAGAAGCAGGGGATTTTTGGTCATTCTATGGGAGGACATGGGGCGTTGGTGATTGGGCTGCGTAATGGCGATCACTTCCGCAGTATTTCGGCCTTTGCTCCTATTGTTGCCCCTACTCAGGTGCCTTGGGGAGAAAAGGCCTTTGCTGGATATTTGGGGGGCGATCGCCGCACTTGGGATGAGTACGATGCTACTACCTTGATTACAAAGGGAACGCGCGGGTTCGGGGCTCCCATATTGATTGACCAGGGGACCAATGATGGCTTTTTGGAGGATCAGCTACAGCCAGAGAAGATGGCGATCGCCTGTAAATCTGCAGACTACCCTTTAGAGCTGCGCTACCAAAAAGGCTATGACCATAGCTACTACTTTATTGCCACCTTTATTGGCGACCATTTTGCCCACCACGACCGCAACTTAGGGTTAGAAGTGCTTCCCGTTCCCCTGTAACTCATGGTTACCAGCCCATCCTTAAAAAGCTCCCTGTTGCGTAAACTTGGAGCTTTTTAAGGATGGACTTATTTTATTTATTGCGGCCCGAGGAAACCTACGCTTCAGCAGCTGCGTAAACGCTGACCTTTTTACCGCTTCGACCCCGACGCTCGAAAGTTACGGTGCCGTCAATTAGGGCAAACAAGGTGTCATCTTTGCCGCGCCCCACATTATTTCCGGGGTGGATCTTGGTGCCACGCTGACGAATCAAATTATTGCCAGCCCGCACAGCTTCACCGCCATAACGCTTAACGCCTAGACGTTTAGAGTTTGAATCGCGGCCGTTACGAGTACTACCGGTACCTTTCTTGTGAGCCATGGTTAATCTCTTTTACTTGAAATGTGTCAGTAGGAGGGCGGATCACCCAACCTACCGGTGCAAACAAAAATTTCTGAAGTAGTAAAAATTGTAGGACAGCTAGCTGGGAAAAGCCTAAATTAACTGCCCCAACTTCCCACTCCGAATGCTTACTCAGCTTCAGCGGCTTCAGCCGGCTCAGCGCTGCTGTCTTCGGCGGTTAAAGTCTTGCTGCCAAAGGCAATAGACTCAATGGTGATGCGAGTTAACTCCTGACGATGACCACGCTTTTTACGGGTCTTCTTCTTGGGCTGCATCTTATAAACAATAATTTTTTTGCCGCGCATGTGGCGAGCAACGGTGGCGGTAACCGTCGCGCCTTCGATGGTGGGGCGGCCAATTTCTACCGAGTCCCCATCGTTAACCAGCAAAACCTGATCAAGGGTGACGGTATCGCCCTCCTCAGCGGCGATGCGGTTTACATCATAAAAGCGACCCGGCTCGATGCGTAGCTGGGTGCCACTGGTTTCTACAATTGCGTATGCCATGGATTTTCTGGAAGCTAAGTTTGCCGTACGGGCAGCCAAGTAGGACCACGTGTCGAAAGTCAGCATCTGCATTCAGCGTTTGCTGCTGGTAGACAGTAGCTCCTTAACGTTTTTCGGAACCCGATCCGAGCAGATAGGACGTTCGTAAGGGTGTCACGATGGACGGGCGATCGCCAAAAAGAAATGGGATCCTATATCTAGAAATACAACCTAGATAAGCCGCTTTTGTGATCAGACTTGGACGCGTTTGCCCAAGCTTCTGCACAAGACGGCTCTTAATTCTGAATTTGTCGGTGCATTCTGTCAAGGAATATTTAAATCCTAGTTTCAAAACTTCCTCGAAACATCCTTAAATTTCCCCCTAGAGATGGTGCTAAGCTGCTGTAAATATTGGCAACGTAGCACCCAAGTAATGCTTAAGCGATATTACGAATTTGGGCTGGAGCAAAGCTTCAAAGTCCGACCGTATTGCCCTTAAGTGCTAGGTTCCACCGCCAACCATCCCATTTTCTCCCGCCCCATGGTGTTAAATTCTTTCCCAACTCTCAAGGACACTGGCAAAGCCTTACTGACCGTTGCTACGGTTGTCGTGGGCAGTAGCTCTTTAACTGTTCCGGCGATCGCCAACACCCCCGAAGCCAATGCCCTGGCACCCTCGTTAGAAGCTCTACAGAGTATTGTCCAGGCTCCTGAACTCCCCCCCCTTGCCGACGCCAGTCAGTATTTACCCAATTCCCAAGAGGTACGGATCGTATTGCGCTTGGGAGAGCGGCGGGTCTATGTGTACAAGGGTGATCGCGTTGAGGCGAGCTATCCGGTGGCGATCGGCAAGTCATCGACGCCCACGCCAACGGGCACTTTTGAAGTGTTCCAGCGTATTGAAAATCCAGTGTGGCAAAATCCTTGGACGGGGCAGATTACCCAGCCAGGCCCCAACAGTGCCTTAGGGATGCGGTGGATTGGCTTTGCTGAAATGAGCAACGGGATTATTGGATTTCACGGTACGCCGACGGTCAATTCCATCGGCAAAGCGGCATCGAACGGCTGCGTACGTATGTACAACCGTGATGTGGTGAAGCTTTTCAACTACGTCACAATGGGAACAACCGTTACTGTAGAAAATTAAGCTTTCGGCCTTATGTTTCAACAGGCTCAGGGTTTGCCAGTGGGCATTTTTGCACAGGGTTTAGGGGCGATCGCCGCAGTGGGAATTCTGACTTCGGGGGCGATCATTTCTGCATCGGCAGTGCCTGCGACCCCATTGCCCACTCCCCAGTTGCCCACTTTGGGTACAGTTGGCGATTATTTGCCTCAAGCAGAACGCCGTGTGGTGCTGCGCTTGGGAGAGCGGCGGGTGTATGTATACCGTCGGGATCAGGTGATTGCCAGCTATCCGGTGGCGATCGGGCGGTCTGGCTGGGAAACGCCGACGGGAAAGTTTGAAGTGATGCAACGGGTAAAGGAGCCTACCTGGCAGCATCCTTTCACTGAGGCGATCGTTCCTCCGGGCAAGGATAATCCTTTGGGGGCTCGGTGGATTGGATTTTGGACCGATGGTACCAACTCGATTGGCTTCCACGGTACTCCCCATCCTGAGTTAATTGGGCAAGCTGTATCCCACGGCTGCGTGCGAATGAAAAACGAAGATATTGTTGCCCTGTTTGAGCAGGTAAAGGTGGGAATGACGGTGGTGGTCGAACTGTAATATTGTGCGGTGAAAGCCTGACAATATTTCGCGATTATGATGGTAACGAAATTAGGGAAGAATTAAGGGTTTTAACAATTTGAATGGGAATGGTGGAGAAATAATTCTGCTGAAAAATCTCCTCCTGAATTGCTTCAATAAAGGTCTTTGATTTAGCGCTAAATTCACTTGGATTTAGAGACAGATTGTCATCTAGGAATATCTGGAAGAGACCGTCTTTTTTTTCTTGATAATTAACTTGCTGATCCTTTAATGTTTCCAGCCCTAGGTTCAAAATTTCGGAACTAATTTTCAATTTGTTTTGAAGTTGATCGCGATATATTACCTCTCCAGAATTCACTATATATTTTGCAAATCCTATAAATTTCGTATAGGTCGCTTGGGCGGAATTGACAATATCTTGAGGCTGTCCATCATAGGTTAACCCTAGGGCACAGTTGTGGGCGATCGCCCGTTTAATCCAGGATTGCCAATCTTCCCAGCGCTGGGGACACACGGGAATTTCTAGCACTTCCTCGAGGCATGTGGCGATCGCCTGGTACCGGTCTTCCTCTGATAAATTGCGCCAATCATAAACTCGAATGGGTTCTAAAACTGCCGCCGTCCGTTCTGGTGAGTCTTCTATCTCAACCGAGTCAGGGTGCAATTGAAGATTTAGCAGTCGCACCTCATAC
>CALCTI010000260.1 GCA_937894105.1 uncultured cyanobacterium | reverse complement strand
GTTGATTGCCATTGCGGCAATTCTGATGCAGCACGATTTATTACCGATAAGGTCTAATAAGTCAATGAGCACTGAGCCTATTGTTGGCGAAGCGTTAGCGGATTCACGTTAGCGGATTCAATAGTGCGTGTTCTACCAGAGACAAAGATTTTTGGGGAGGGTAAAACAGATTTGGTATCAGAGCGTTAATAGTCCCCCTGCATGGAATATAACTTGTCGCCAATCTTTTAAAACCTTTAGATTTTCGTCAGAGTGTTGCGGAGAGATGCGCTTCGGACATTTTTTCCTGAGCGCAGTGGCAAGGTCTTGGGGTGAGGGTGAGGAGAATCGAGGCGAAAAGCCCAATATTCCTGGCGTAAGCTGCCGTTGCGTGCATTATTCTTTCGGTATCTATCTCTCTCGAGGGATTTACGGGTAGAATTCAGACCTAGACTCGCTAGATATCGTCCCCGTTTCTCCTTATGGTGGAACTTAGGGGTTCATTAGGCGAGTCGTGAAAGCTTAAGAGATAAAAGCTGAAAGCAAGGACAGTTATGGGCGCAACCATCGAGCAAATTGGCAGCTATTTAAGTAATCGTGGCTGGGAATATAAGATTGACCATGATCGCAGTTGTATTGTCACCGCCGTCCAAGCCGATAACCTAGAAGACTTTATGATTGTGGCCCAGCTTGATGAGGACGGCGAGTTTTTTAAACTCTTTGCCCCCCATGTCATCAGCGGCATTCAGGAAAATCCCCACAAAAACGCAATTTTGCAAACGATGCTGAGCATTTCTTGGGAAACCAAAATGCTGCAGTGGGAATACGATCCCTCTGACGGGGAAATTCGCGCAATGATTGAGTTTCCTCTGGAAGACTCTACCCTGACGGAGCGGCAGTTTAATCGCTGCTTAACGGGCTTGATTCAGATTGTGGACGATTTTGCGATGCCGCGGTTGCACCAGGTGATGGAGACGGGGGTTGATCCGGGGGATGAGGAGGCTGGTGAGCGGCTGTTGTTGGCACTTCAGCAGGAAATGCCTGGGCTTTTGGGGGTTCTGGAGCGGGCGATGGAAGCGCGGAAGACGCGAGGTCAGTTTCCTTCTTCGGATCCTTCGGATTAGGCGGGCAAGTATTCAGACTTGCACTCAGGTCGAAAAAATAGAGCCATTAAAAGCGATAAAGATAGGGCGCCCTGTGGGGGTTCGGGATTTTCTCCTCCTGTTAGGTCGTTGCCCTCGCGGGTACTACGGTAGGATCGCCTATGTTTAGCAGTCAGAGCTATCGTCTGGCGTTGTCCCTGGGAGTCTTAGCGAAGTATGACCTTTGCGTCTGAAAATTTTGTCACGTTGGCGATCGCCGCCATCGCCGTTGGAATTTTAGGCTGGGGATTTGCCCGGTCCCGCCCCTTCGGCAAAGTGGGACTGTTGGCATGGCTCCAGTCCGTATCGCTAATGTTGCCTTGGCTTACATTTTTTACGCTGTTTGCGTTAGGGATTTACGTCAATTTGGTGGGCGTTTTGGTGCTGCTGGGGGTGTCCACCGGTATTTATATCTATCTCGGTAAGCGGCTGCGCGAAATGGCCAAAGATCTGCCCCCTGGCGCTATTCCCAAATGGCGATCGCAAATCCCATCATCGGACGCTGCCGCCCCAGAGGCTATGGATTCCAGAACGGGGGATCCGGTCCCCCAGGGCATACCCACTGCCGGGCTAGCGCCCATGCCCCAGGAAGACCTGGACATTATTAAAGGCATTTTTGGCATCGATACTTTTTTCGCCACAGAAACGGTGCCCTACCAAGAGGGGGTGATTTTTAAAGGCAATTTGCGAGGGGAACCCACCGAAACCCACGCCACCCTGTCCGCCAAGCTGAAAGCTTTAGTGGGCGATCGCTACGCCCTATTTTTGGTAGAAGGTCCCGACAAACGCCCCACGGTTATTGTGCTTCCGGAGTCCGTCAAGCCTGCCCAGCGCACCACTACCCAGAGCGTATTGGCAGTGGTTTTAGGACTCGCCACCGTTTTAACCACCTTCGAAGCCTCAGGCTTAATTCAAGGATTCGACTTCTTTTCTGAGCCGGCTCGCTGGCAAGAGTGCGTGCTAATTGCTGGAGGGCTGCTAACGATTCTGGGCGTCCACGAAATTGGACACCAAGTTGCTGCGCAAAGAGTGGGCGTTAAATTTAGCGGTCCTTACTTTTTGCCGGTGATCCAAATTGGTTCCTTCGGCTCCCTAAATCGATTTTTATCGTTTATCCCCAACCGCCAAGCCCTGTGTGATGTGGCGATCGCCGGTCCCCTCGCCGGTGGAGCCCTATCGCTCCTGATTTTGCTCATTGGTCTGGAAACGTCCCATCCTGGCAGCGCCTTTCAGCTCCCCTCAGGCTTTTTCCAAGCCTCCGCCCTGGTAGGCAGCTTAGCTAAGCTGCTGCTCGGGGAAAACTTACAGCAAAGCGTAGTAGACGTTGATTCCTTTGTGATCATTGGCTGGCTGGGGCTAGTGATCACCGCCATTAATGTTCTGCCCGCGGGACAGCTCGATGGAGGTCGCATTGTTCAAGCGATTTATGGTCGTCGCACCGCCCGCATCACCACCGTCCTAACCATTGGCGTCCTGGTACTGGCGTCCTTCGCCACCCCCCTTGCTCTCTATTGGGCCCTAGTGGTGGCGTTTTTACAGCGAGATCTAGAGCGCCCCAGCCTAGAAGAACTATCCGAACCGGATGATGCTCGCGCTGCGATCGCCCTAGTGCTTCTGTTTCTAACCGTCGCCACCTTACTCCCCCTAACCCCCAGCCTCGCAGGCACCTTAGGCATCGGCGGCTAACCGTATCCACACCAAAACGCATTAACTGGCAATATACAAAAACTGCCAGAAAAAAGAAAAACATAAGATTTGGTTTTAATATTGCGTTCCAAATTGACGCTAGCCAAATCATTTTTTATTGGCTTTGAAGATAGAGTAAATAGTATGGATAACGAGCAATCCATAGAACTAAGCCTATAGACAGATGGCGCAGGGTCAGAGTTATCCTGCAATTCTGCTTGGCGATCGCCTAACAATAACCACCACTGCTGGTGTAGCTTTTCGCGATCGCCGGAGTGAAATTATCCTCCGCAGCCCAACACCCTTAAGGCACAAAACGGCAAGTTATTGCCGCTTATTCAAACGGTGAAACCACCTGGGATGCGAGATCGCCTGACGCCATCATCCATGCCCCTAAGTTTTACAAGGAGGAATTACACCGTGGATTTCCTGTCCGATTTTACAGCTCTTTTTCTGGGCAAATTGCAGTCCCCAACCCTCGGCTTTTTGATTGGGGGTATGGTCGTCGCTTCCGTAAACAGCCGACTGCAAATTCCCGATGCCGTTTATAAATTCATCGTGTTTATGCTGCTGATCAAAGTGGGGCTCAGCGGCGGTATTGCCATTCGCAATGCCAATCTCACGGAAATGTTGTTGCCCGCAGCCTTCGCAGTGATCACAGGCATCATTATTGTGTTTGTCGGGCGCTACACATTGGGTCTGCTGCCCAAGGTCAAAACCGTGGACGCCATCGCCACCGCCGGATTGTTCGGTGCCGTTAGTGGTTCGACCCTAGCCGCCGCCCTTACCTTGATGGAGTCAGAAGGCTTGCAGTATGAGCCCTGGGCCGCGGCCCTTTATCCTTTTATGGATATTCCAGCCCTGGTTACGGCGATCGTCTTGGCTAGCGTTTATGTCACCAAGCAGCGGGAGGCCGCAGAGGCACGTCTGAGTGAAGGGCTAAATAAAGAGGAATACCTCAGCAAACAGGAGTATCTCAGCAATGGGGAGCCCCACGAACAACAGCCGAACCCCATCAGCAAGCGGGTTAAAATATGGCCCATTGTTCAGGAAAGTCTCCAGGGCTCCGCTTTATCAGCCCTGCTGCTCGGTCTAGCGTTGGGTATTTTGACTCGCCCCGAAAGTGTTTACGATAATTTCTTTAACCCTGCCTTCCGTGGTCTGCTTTCAATCTTGATGTTGGTTATGGGTATGGAAGCTGCGGCACGGATTAGCGAGCTGCGTAAGGTGGGGCAATGGTACGCCCTGTACGCCTTTTTTGCACCGCTACTGCACGGATTTATTGCTTTCGGTCTGGGGATGATTGCCCACGCGGTTACAGGCTTTAGCTATGGTGGCGTGGTGATCCTAGCGGTTATTGCTGCTTCCAGCTCAGATATTTCGGGACCGCCCACCCTACGCGCCGGTATCCCTAAAGCCAATCCTTCTGCTTACATTGGCTCGTCTACCGCCGTCGGGACTCCCGTTGCCCTGGCCCTGGGCATTCCCCTTTACATTGGTCTGGCCCAGGCGTTAATGGGCAGCTAGGGCGTGTCGTCAATTTAACTCTAGAAGCCTGGCACAGTGGGAAATACACGCCCTTTAAAATAAAAACATTAAGGGCTGAAGCCCTTTTGGCTATTGAGCTTGAGATTTAATTTGAGCCTGAGATTTAATTGATGACGGTTCCCAGCTTGGGCAACTGATTGGAATAAATACAGAGAGCTAACTGCTAACTAATTGCGAACAACGCGCAATTGTTGTTCTTCAAACCGGTTCTAAGTGGCGGTCAAGATCTGCGGCGATCCGAATGATCAGAGTATCGCGATCGCCAACGCCGTCATTACGCCCAAATGTTGGTAATCCATTTTGCGTTTCACAAGTACACACGTTGAGAGGTAAACCCCATGGCTCAGCAAGCTAGTTTGCTCGTTATTGTTACGGAAAAGTTGCTCCTTAGACAGATCGCCAAGATCATTGATGCTGTCGGAGCGACCGGCTATACGGTGACCGCCACTGGTGGTAAAGGCAGTCGCAATGTGCGATCGTCAGGGCAGCCCATCGTTGGCGATAGCTTTTCGAATATAAAAATCGAGATACTCACCCCGAGCCGAGACATAGCTGTAAAGATTGCGGATAAAGTCGCAGGGGAATTTTTCGAGGATTATTCGGGTATCGCCTATATTTGTGGCGCGGAAGTACTGTACGCGCACAAATTCTAACCGCCACAAGACTTACGCAAAATCCTGGATAGGGGGTTTGCGTAAGTCCTGTTTCCCCAAAGAAACCAGAGGATGCAATCAAAATCTTTTTACGTGACTTGGGTCGGTTGACGGCTTTTTTTCGAGCTCCCGTTGCGTTGAGGCAAAGTCGCCACTGGCGCAGAGGATTCTCGAGCCGCCCGGGTTAACAATCCCGCCAAAATGCAGCTTGCCAACATTGAACTACCGCCATAGCTAAAAAACGGTAGCGGTAATCCCGTTGTGGGTAGTCCGCCCGTCGCCACGCCAATATTGAGCAAAGATTGGCCCACGAGAAATACCACGCTGCCCGTTGCCACCAGCCGGACCGTCGCGCTTTGGGTTTTGACCGCCACCCACAGACCCACGCCGCCGTACACCCCAATTAGCCCCAACAGTAGCAAGGAGCCCACCAACCCAAATTCTTCGGCGTAAACGGAGAAAATAAAGTCGGTGTACTGAATGGGTAAATTTGCTAGCTTTTGCTTCGATAGCCCAAACCCGGTGCCCCAAAAGCTGCCAGAGCCGATCGCCAATAAACTTTGCACCAGCTGATAGCCACTGCCTTGGGGATCCGCCCAGGGGTTTAAAAACGCAATAATTCGCCGCTGCTGATAGCTGCGCAGGCTGATGCTAATCACTGCTAGCAGCCCGCCTCCCAACGCGGTGCCCCACAAATAGGTTAGCGGCAGCCCCGCGGCCAGGGACACCAACCATAAACTAATGCCGCAAAGACTGGCAGTGCTTAAATTAGGCTGCAGCAGAATTCCGATCAGGGCGATCGCCACAGAGCCCAGCCAAAACCATCGCTGGCGATCGCGCAACCGGTCCCATTGCCCCAACGCCATCGCCGAATGCAGCACCAACAGCGGTTTCAAAAACTCTGACGGCTGGATGGGCACCGGTCCCACCTGCACCCAGCGCACCGCACCATTAACCTCATAGCCAATCCCCGGAATTAGCAGCGCCCACAGCACCGCCAACGCAAACACCATGCTCCAAGGGGCACCCCGCAGCCAAATCCGCAGGGGCACAACGGCAATACCCTGCATCAGCACCAGTCCTAGCCCAATCCAAATTAACTGGCGCTTGCAGTAGTAAAGCCCATCGCCGTAGGTTAAATCAGCGCTGGCATAGGACGCCGATAGCAATACCACCCAGCCCAACACAATCCAAAGCAACGTTAGCCACCGCAATACCCGTGCTTCCGCTGCCCAGCCCTGAATATCCTTCCCGAACTGTCCCAGCGATCGCCACCATCCCATCATCCTCTCTCCACCTTCAACGCAAAACCGCATGCTTTCGAGAACATTTCAAGGGTAACGCCCCAAACTGCCCTAAAAAAACACGCGGTAGGAAGCTGAAATCTTCCGCCAGCTTGCCTTCGAAAATAAAGCTTCAAAAAATATCGCCAGCCTATGCCAACCCGGTATTTAAACCCGGCTTCCCCGTTGCCAGCTCAACCTTCACAATCTTGCCACCCATTTTCATAATGCGCTGCTGTTCCGTAAACCAGTTGTCATAGGGCACCAACTTGGTGAAATACGTATTTTGCAATTCGCGCTGGGTACGAATTCGAGTCTGACTTGGAACACAAGCCGTTATTTTAAACATGCGCATGGCGATCCCTCTCAACTATCTCTAACAAATTTCCCAAGATTTATAAACATTAGGGTCTGAGACCAAGAAGAATTTCTTAATGCACACCAAGCAAGCTTCGTGCAGCACACTCAAAAACCCCACCTTTTCTCAGACCCCATATCAACCTTGCCTTAATCCAGAAGGAAAACCACAACCACAACCCTCTGAATCAAACCAAAATCAACAGTAATCTAGCTAATGCCAGAGCAAATGTAGTCAAAGTAAACGCCCATTTCCTTGCCAGCGTCGGCGCCAACAATGCTAGCGGTCACTTCTTTCATCGCCTGAATCGCCTGAACGGTGGAGCCAATGGGCACACCCAAGGAATTGTAAGTTTCCTTCAAGCCATTCAATACGCGCTCATCCAAAATAGACACGTCACCAGCCAACATAGCGTAGGTGGAATAACGCAAATAGTAGTCCAAGTCGCGAATGCAAGCAGCATAGCGACGGGTGGTATACATATTGCCGCCGGGACGGGTCACATCAGAATAAAGCAAGGACTTAGCCACAGCGTCCTTAACAATCTGAGCAGCGTTGGCGCTGATCGAATTTGCCGCGCGAACCCGAAGTTCACCGCTGGCAAAATAAGCTTGTAATTTCTCCAAAGCAGATGTATCCAGGTACTTACCCTGCACATCAGAGGAGTTGATAACCGAAGTAATTGCGTCTTGCATGGTCGTTAAAAAAAAACGCGATGTTCAAATGATTAAAATCAGCAACAAAATCTCGCTCCCCGTAGGAAACGACTTGAATTTTTACTGAACCTACTGCATTGCGCCAGCAACGTAGTCAAAGTAGGCACCTGCCTCAGCAGCGTCGTCACCGCTCATTAAGCTGGTGGCTACACTCTTCATTAGGCGAACGCTCTCAGCAACAGCCTCAATAGAGGTTCCCAAGGAACGATACATTTCGGTAACGCCTACCAAACCAATCTCTTCGATGGGGGTAACGTCACCAGCAACTACGCCATAGGTTACCAAGCGCAAGTAGTAATCCATATCCCGCAAGCAGGTTGCGGTCATCTCATCACCGTAGGCGTTTCCACCGGGAGAAACCACGTCGGGGCGCTTCTGGAATAGCTGATTACCAGCTTCCTTCACAATGCGCTCGCGACCTTCAGTCAAAATTTGGGCAATACGTAGACGCTGAGCGCCAGTGGTAACAAAAGCCTTGATACGATCTAGTTCGCCAGGGCTAAGGTAGCGAGCCTCAGCATCGGCATTCACGATCGACTTCGTGACGATACTCATTGTTAATGAACTCCTCCGAAAGGAAATATTCGACTGGGGATACTAAAAATTCAGCCATTGCTAGCCCCCGGCTTTTAATCATAAAACCAATTCCAACCGCTGAGAGGAGATTAAAAATTAATCGTATTCTAGGGGAGGATTATGCCCAATATGAGAGGAGCACTGGTTAACGAGAAAAAGCCAAAACCCTTGTAGAGAGCCACACTAGCCAAATCGTTGCTTCGCCAAATCATTCCTCATTCTCTGACATTGGCTCCCACTCCTTAGAAAGCATTAATAGTTTTTAATATTTCTATTAGTCTTTGTGGGGGTTAGTGCTGGACGGCTATTCAAGGCGTCTGCAAAGTCGTCAATGGGGCTCAGCAGTAAAAACACAGCTCTTAAAGCTGAGCTGCGTCTTTTTGATAATAGGGCTATTTACTAACCCTTTAATAACCAGAATCGCCTTGGGCAATACTGGATTTTTAATCCTAGATATTTCTACGTGTTTAAGGCTTCTGCACCGCCGCACACCTCAAGAATTTCTTGAGTAATAGCCGCTTGCCGAGCCTTGTTGTATGACAGGGTCAAGGTATTCATCAGGGTGCTGGCATTATCGCTAGCGTTGCTCATGGCGGTCATACGGGCTGCCAGTTCACTAGCAGCTGATTCTTGCAGCGATCGCAACAACTGATTATTCAAATACAACGGCAGCAAGGCATTCAAAATCTGAACCGGGTCTTGCTCAAACAACATGTCCCGAGGAAAAGGCTTAACATCGCTAGTGACCGCTGATCGCTCTACCTCGAAATTGCCACTGTTGCTGGTAAGGCGGAAAATTTCGTCGTCCTGCGCTTCGAGTCCTTGAGGATCTAAAGGCAGCAGCGTTTGAACCACAGGGCGGGAGCTAATCAAAGAGACAAACTTTGTGTAAACCAGCTCAATGCGATCCACAGATCCCGACAAAAACTCTGACAGTAGCTCATCAGAAATCTTGGAGGCTTCCGCAGAATTGGGAATCTGCTCCAAGTTTTCATAGGTGGCACTGATTTTGTAATCACGACGGCTAAAGTATTGAGTCGCTTTGGTTCCCACCACAATTAGCTGGCAATTAAGGCCTTCCGCCTCAATTTCTCGCACTCGGTTTTCAGCTCGGCGAATTACGTTGCTGTTATAGGCACCACATAAACCGCGATCCCCGGACACCACCAGTAGCCCCACCGTTTCCACCGGACGCTGCTTTAGCAGTTCTAAATCGGCGTCCTCAAACTTCAGTCGAGTTTGCAAGCCGTAGAGTACCTGAGCCAGCCGGTCGGCAAAAGGACGGGTTTTGGTCACCTGGTCCTGGGCGCGGCGCACCTTAGCCGCCGCCACTAAGCGCATGGCTTCGGTAATTTTCTTTGTATTTTTGACCGACTGAATGCGATCGCGAATTGCCTTGAGATTAGCCATAACTGCCCTAAATATTCAGCCCGAATTCAGTAATTAAGTTCAGTAACTCACGGTGCCCATTACCAGGGAGCTGCGACAACCAAGGGCGATCGCCGCAGCCAACAGACTCCGAACGCCGACTATGCCGCCAGGAAGGTCTGCTTATACTCCACCAACGCTTCTTCCAGAAGGGTCTTGGCTTCGTCCGTTAGCACCTTCTCAGAGCCAATAATCTCTAGGTACTTAGCCTTGCTGGTGCTCAGGTAGTTCCGAAGCCCACTGGTAAACTCGGCAACTTTATCAACGGTAATTTCATCCATGAAACAGTTGATGCCGCCGTAAATATCAGCCACTTGCTCAGCCACACTCAAGGGCGAATACTGGGGCTGCTTCAACAACTCCCGCAAGCGCTGTCCCCGCGCCAACTGGTCCTGGGTCGCCTTATCCAAGTCAGATGCAAACTGGGCAAACGCCTCTAGCTCCGCAAACTGAGCCAGCTCCAGCTTCACCTTTCCGGCAACCTTCTTCATCGCCTTAGTTTGGGCCGCAGACCCCACACGGGATACGGACACACCAGCATTCACAGCCGGACGAGCCCCAGAGTTAAACAGGTCAGAGGACAAGAAAATCTGACCGTCAGTAATAGAAATTACGTTGGTGGGAATGTACGCCGAAACGTCACCGGCCTGGGTTTCAATAATGGGCAGAGCCGTCATACTACCGCCACCCAACTCGTCGCTCAGCTTTGCCGCCCTCTCCAACAGGCGAGAGTGGAGATAGAAAACGTCTCCAGGGTATGCTTCACGACCGGGCGGACGACGCAGCAGCAAGGACATTTGACGATAGGCCTGAGCTTGCTTGGACAAGTCATCGTAAATTACCAGGGTGTGCTTTCCTTTGTACATAAAGTACTCTGCGATCGCCGCGCCAGTGTAAGGGGCCAAGTACTGTAGCGTCGCCGGGTCGTTAGCGTTTGCCGCGACCACAATGGTGTAATCCAAAGCACCCCGCTCCTGGAGCACGCCCCCCACCTGAGCCACCGTGGACGCCTTTTGTCCAACGGCAACATAAACACAAATTACGTCTTCTTCCTTCTGGTTGATGATGGTGTCAACGGCAATGGAAGTCTTACCGGTTTGGCGATCGCCAATAATCAACTCCCGCTGTCCACGCCCCACAGGAATCATGGCGTCAATCGCAGTAATTCCCGTCTGCATCGGCTCACACACCGACTTTCGAGCAATAATTCCAGGAGCCATCGACTCAATTAGGCGAGCATCGGTCGCAGCGATATCCCCCTTGCCATCAATGGGACGAGCCAACGCGTCTACCACGCGACCCACAATCGCATCACCCACAGGAATCTCAGCAATACGCCCAGTGGCGGTTACGGAACTTCCCTCTTGGATGCTGCGACCATCCCCCATCAATACCGCGCCCACGTCATTCTCTTCCAGGTTTAGGGCGACGCCGATGGTGCCGTCTTCAAACTCCAACAGCTCACCAGCCATCACATTTTGCAGACCATACACACGGGCAATACCGTCACCTACCTGAAGCACAGTACCAACGTCAGACACCTTAACGTCCTGGTCGTACTGTTCAATTTGCTGCTGAATAATGCTGCTAATTTCGTCGGGTTTAATTGCAATCATGTCTACGACTCGCTGGTTATCTTGTTTGTGTTTGGTGTTGGAGTTTTAGCCAGACTTCGGCAGTCAGGAATTTTACAGGGTCCCTAAACCCTAGGCAGGAGCATTCAGGCTCAAACCAATGCGGCGAAGTTGCCCTCGCAAGCTGGCATCGACCACCTGGGAGCCCACCTTAATAACGACGCCCCCCAAAAGGGACGGATCAAGCTGAGTTTCAACTTCAACCTTCTCGGCATTGGTCATTGACTTAACACGGTCAACAACCGCCGTACGTTGACCCTCAGAAAGCTCAACCACGGAAACAACTTCTGCTAAAACCGTGTTGGTGGCCTCTCGGTATAACCCTTGGAACTTTCGGCAAATTTCTTCTAAAAGGGCAATACGCTTCCGGTCAACTAGCAATTTCAAAAAAGTGCCGACGATAGGGTGAAGCCCTTTCTCCGCCAGTTTTCCTAAAACCCCCTTCTTCGCATCAGGGTCAACGAAAGGATTCGCCAAAAACGCTTCAAATTGCTCAGAGGCAGTCACAGCCTCTCGCAAACTTGCCACATCCTCTGCAAACTTATCCAAGGCGTTGTTAGATTGGGCCAGGGCCATCAGCGCCTGAGCGTAGGGCTCAGCAATGCCAGAAATAGTAGTGGAATTGGTCGCCATCCTTACTTTCCTCCGCCCACGAGTTCAATGCTCTTATCCACTAAGCCACGTTTTTGATCGTCGCTTAGTCCAGCTTTAATCTTGCTTTCCACCTCTACCAAAGCTTGAGCGATCGCCCGCCGACGCAGCTCCGAAACCACTCGCTCCTGCTCAGAAACCAGGTCACGAGACGCATCAGACTTCATACGCTCCACCTCAGTCTTAGACTTGGCGAGAATATCCTCTTTGACGCGAACCGATGATTCACGGGCTTTAGCAACAATACCTTTCGCCTCTTCCTGAGCCGCCGCCAACTTCTTTTGCTGATCCGCTAAAGACGCCGCCGCTTCCGCCTGACGAGACTCGGCTTTAGAAATAGCCGCCTCAATCTCCGCCTTGCGATATCCCAAAAGATTGCCTAAAAATCCTTTTCCAAAGAAGAAAAGAACTCCCAAAACAATGGCTAGGTTAATTAGATTGGTCTCTAAAATGTCGAGGTTAATTCCGACACCTTCATTAGCAAGCACCAACGAACCTAAGGCATTGCCGTGAATCGGTAAATTGTAAAAAATATCTTGACTATACATAGCCGACTCAACTCAACTCATATCCAAGAAGCTTTTTGACGATTTGCTGACTAAGGGTATCAACTTGAGCATCCAAGGTGGCGATCGCCGCCTGCTTCTGCTTATCAATTTCTCCCCGAGCCGCCTCTCGTTCCGCCTGGGCTTGCTGCTGGGCCTCACTCAGCGCCTTAGATGCCACCGCCTGAGCTTCAGCCTGAGCCTCAGAAACAATATCTTGAGCTTCGCGCCGAGCACTGGACAAAGCGTCCTCATACTCCTGAGTTATTCGCTCAATCTTTGCGACCTGCTCTTGGGACCCCACCCGCTGATTGCGAATATAATCAGCCCGTTCATCAATGGCTTGACCCAGAGGCTTATACAAAACCGCGTTTAGAATCAGAGCCAGAATTACAAATTGAACTGCCATTAATGGCATCGTGGCATCAATATCAAACAAGCCACCCGACTCAGCCGCCTCTTCAACGGCGAGAATGGTCGGTAAAGCAATGTGCAGCATTCACTCTTACTCCTAAACTCCAGTTAAAACCTCTCACTACAGGGCAAGTTTGGGCGCAACTTACCAAAAACTGACTCGATTTTTACCGTTAGAAAATTCAAATTGCGTAGAATAGCACTGAGAATCCTTGCCATCAGCTCCTTGCCGCAAGCTAAGTCACTCAGAAGTTCTTCCTATTTGATTCCAAACTAAAGGGAAGGGCATTTACAAAAGGGAAACCACCCTTCCCAAAAACCAGGCACAGCTCAATAGCCACAGCCCACTCGCCATAACTTAAAGTTGCGGCAACCTATCCCTTATGCAAAGGGGTTGGCAAACAACAGCACCAAAGCCACAACCAAACCGTAAATAGTCAACGCTTCCATAAACGCCAAACTCAGAAGCAAAGTACCGCGAATCTTACCTTCAGCCTCGGGCTGACGAGCAATACCTTCCACAGCTCGACCAGCGGCGTTACCTTGACCAATACCAGGGCCGATCGCACCCAAGCCGATTGCCAAAGCGGCAGCCAAAACAGACGCAGCAGCGATAATAGGATCCATATCTAAACTATCCCTTTCCTTTATGTTGTCGAAAAATTAACTGTTGAATTACCGAGGTTACTCATGCTCTCCATGTTCCTCCATCGCTTCCCCGATGTAGGTCGCTGCCAATGTGGCAAAAATCAAGGCTTGGATAGCGCTTGTAAACAGACCGAGAAGCATCAGTGGAACCGGAATGAAGAGAGGAACAAGGAAGACTAGCACTGCCACCACCAGCTCGTCCGCTAGGATATTACCAAACAAACGGAAACTTAGTGACAGGGGCTTGGTGAAATCCTCAATAATTTTGAAAGGAACCATAATTGGCGTCGGCTGGGCATAATCCGCAAAATAGCCCAGTCCTTTCCGACTTAGCCCTGCATAAAAATAGGCAAGGGAGGTTAGAAGTGCCAACGCAATCGTTGTATTGATATCGTTGGTAGGAGCTGCCAGCTCACCGGAGGGCAGTTCCACTAGCTTCCACGGAATTAAAGCTCCGCCCCAGTTGGAGACAAAGATAAATAGAAATAAGGTGCCAATGAAAGGAACCCAGTTTCGATATTCTTTTTCACCGAGCTGAGTTTTTGCCAGGTCGCGAATAAACTCCAAGGCGTATTCCATGAAGTTTTGCATGCCGCTAGGGACACGCTGCACGTTCCGTGTAGCCAGGATGGAGGCAGCAACCAAGGCACCCATAACAACCCAAGACGCCAGGAAGACCTGACCGTGAATCTTGAAGTTGCCAACGTGCCAATATAGGTGCTCTCCAACTTCCAGTTCAGCTAGCACGTTGGTGATAGGAAGTGGGAAAAAGTTGGTCATAGCAATGTGGTCTTATAGCTAGCTTAGAAAACCAAAATGACAATCATGCTCCCGCGGTAGCTCCCGTGGAGTTTAAAGCTCGAAAGCTTTGGAACGCCAGGCACCTACGACTCGGGATTAACAATTGCACGCAAAGTGTACAGGATCAGAGCAAATTTATAGCTCAGAAAGCCGAAAAAGATGGGCAGTATTTCTAGACTCTCTAGTTTTGAGGCGATCGCCACAACAGCAATCAACAAAGCCAGTCGAGCCTTACTCAAGCGACTAGAACCAACGCCAATCCTCTCCACGTCTTTCGCCAACATTCGGAGGTAAATCAATCCAACAGAAGCTCCTAATAAATAGTTAAGAGCAGTGTTGAGTCCATAGGCAAAAAACACCGCCACAAAAATCACGGCAGAAGATGCCGCAACAATCACAAGCAAATTGTTCTTTAACTTATAAAAGTCGCCCATACCATTGGTTTCGTCCGTAGACGCTTCCAAGGTTTGATCCAACTCTTGACCATTGTCTACCTCAACTTCGGCAGAAGACGGCACTTCGTTTGCAGTCCTGATTAACGGAGATTCCATAGACAGTCAGGAACTCTATTTAAAGGGTCAGAAACTAGCCTACAAGTTACAAACCCTTTGGCAAAAGCCTTGGAATATTGCAATTTTGCTAGCCAGTAGCATTACAAACAAATGGGGCAAGCTTTCTACTACTTTTCTGCACGCCCTGAGTTCTAAGCCACGTGAATAATATCACGCAGGGGGAGTTACTCAGGGATGACATTTGGGGGACGGGCAGGGGCAACAAATACTCTGGCAGTGCCCCAATGGCTCTGCTCAATTGTCTTTCCCATGTCTTTCCCAAAATTGATCCTGGAAATTTGATGGGGTAAATGCTGGGCGATCATACGCGTGTGACCGGGACACCCTAATAGACACTTCGGGGCGTCAGCACATCAACCCTTAAAGGGACGTGTTCAGGATTAGTAGTTGCTGAGCAAGCAGTTGACGAACGTTGTTGAGGTCAAAGCTGGAGCTGTCTGGGATTTCCAGGGACTCAACAAGTTGTTTCACGGTTTGGGTGCCCGGATTGGCGTCACAGCGTTGGAGGAATTGGAATTCCAGCTCGTTGGGTTTGACGATTTGATAATCCGGGTTGAAGAATGCTTGGCTGGGCCAGCCGTCGAGACATGGGTTGAGCTGGGGAATGGCGCTTAGAAGGGTTTCGTCGTTGGACCAGTTGGTGACGGTGAAAGGGGGACGAGCGAGGAAAAATTCGTAGTGGCTGATGCTGCCGGGGTCGAGGATCTCGATGAGGCGATAGCGATCGCGCTGGGATAACTGCTGAGCCCGCTCAATTAGATGGGGCGCTTTGTCGATTAGCCGATCCAGGGTCCAGGTTTTGGGGTTGGAAAAGCCGAGAAACTCCAAATCGGCGGCGTCAATTAGTTCGAATAGGGTATTGACGTTGTAGTCCACCTCTTGGGGATGAACGTACATGTCGGCGAAACATTCGTCTTTGGTATTTTCCATAGACCAGCGCTCCTTTTCTCGCCGCACTAGGGCGCTGTGTTCCGGCAGGGCACCAAATAGGTCGCGACCTATTTTTACCCCATCTTCGTAGGGGTTGTCGGGCGCGCGATCGCTGGGACAGTTGCGAATCAGGGCGATCGCCTCCTGCATCAGCTGAATTTCCCAGCGTCCCAGTTCCCCATAAACAAACACATGCATAATGCCACCAGGAGCCAGCTTCTTAGCCAACGCCTGGATGCCGCGCACCGGGTCCGGCAGGTGATGGAGCACCCCAACACAGTTAATCAGATCAAATTCGCCAGGAATTTGATCTGCGTCGTACAAACTCATATGACGGAAAGTAAGGCGGCTATCATCGCCCGGCTTTCCCGATCGCCGACACCGCTCCCGAGCCACGTCCAACGCTCCGGAGCTAAGGTCGATCGCCGTAATGGTCGCCTCAGGGTTCAGGTGCAGCAAATATTCCGTCCCCACCCCGGTGCCACAGCCCGCGTCAAGAATACGTGGGGCACTATGAGTGGGTCTAAGTCCGGCACAGAAGGCGTAGGCTGTAATCCAATTCCAGCGCCAGTTATAGCCCGGCGGCGGCTCATCCAAAAGAGGCTCCGGCGGAAAGGGGTAAGTGTCGTAAAGCCCCTCCACGGCGGCAAGGGTCTGTTGGGTGGCATCGGCGGCGGAATCGGGCACAGGAAGCATGGCAAACGTGACTTTAATAAAGCGACTGGAGTACGAAAAAGCTAAGAAACTTAAACAATTTGACTATCAAAAGGGGCTTGGAATGGGTGCCTTTCTGAAAACGGGACATACTTCTTAATAAATCCTGGGGGTTGAGCCGATTCGTTTTAACCTTTAGAGAGATTGAATGTCGCGCTGCGTAGAGCCCTTTAGGGCGCCGCCTCAATGATTATTCAAATGATTTTTGATCGCCGACAGCTAGCGTCTTCATCGCTGCCTTTTGAGGTATTCGTCGGCACCGTCTTCACCAAATAGGTGTCGAAAGGCGATAAGAAACGACAAAAAAGAGTTCTAGTAAAGGAATTTAGGAATCTTATGAGTGTCAAGGCAAGTGGTGGAAGCTCGGTTGCCCGGCCGCAGCTTTACAGTACCGTTCCCATGTCGAAAATTTCCCAAGCGGAACAGCAGGATCGGTATCTCGCCGCTGGTGAATTGAGTGAACTGACAACCTATTACAGTTCTGGATCGAAACGGTTGGCGATCGCCCAAACTTTAACGGTCAATGCCGAGCTGATCGTGTCTCGGGCAGCCAATAAAATTTTCACCGGCGGTGCAGCCCTAGCTTTTTTGGAGCGTCCTGAGTTGCCGGAGCGCTTGCTGGCAGTGGCTCCCGGCGGCGCAGCCACTTACACCGCTGGCAGCGACAGTGGCTTTTTAGGGTCCATTCGCCAAAGCCTGTTCACTGGCAACACCGAGCCTATTCCCGTTGGATTTCGACCCATTAACGTGGCTCGCTACGGTCCCCGAAATATGCAGAAGTCTCTGCGGGATATGAGCTGGTTCCTGCGCTACGTAACCTACGGAATCGTGGCCGGCGACCCCAGCATTATTGAGGTGAACACGCGCGGGCTACGGGAAATTATTGATAATGCCTGTTCGTCGGCAGCAACCATTGTGGCGATCGCGGGCATGAAGGATGTCTCTTTAAGCTATTTCCGCGAAGACCCAGAAGCCTTTGATATCGTTGCCAACTACTTCAGTGTTCTTCTCAAGGAATTTAAAGCACCGACTCCCTCTAATAAATTGCGCCAGCGGGAATCCTCCGATCAGCAAGGCTTAACCCTCCCCCAGATTTACTTCAACGCTGCGGAGAATCGCCCCAAATTCGCGATGAAGCCGGGGCTATCGATCACCGAGAAAAACGACGCCGTTAAGGCAGCGTACCGGCAAATTTTTGAGCGAGATATTAACCGTGCCTATTCCCTAGGCATTTCTGACCTGGAATCCAAGGTCAAGAACGGCGACATTTCCATGAAGGAATTTGTGCGCCGCCTGGCGAAATCGCCCCTGTACCGCAAGCAATTCTTTGAACCGTTTATCAATAGTCGCGCCCTAGAGTTGGCTTTCCGCCACATTCTTGGTCGCGGACCCAGCTCCCGCGAGGAAGTGCAAAAGTATTTCTCCATTGTGTCTAGCGGCGGTTTGGCGGCTTTGATTGACGCCCTGGTGGATTCCCAGGAATATTCCGACTATTTCGGCGAAGAAACAGTGCCTTATCTGCGGGGTTTGGGACAAGAGGCCCAAGAATGTCGAAATTGGGGTCCCCAAACGGACCTATTCAATTACAGCGCCCCTTACCGCAAGGTGCCTCAATTTTTGACCACCTTCGGCGACTACGTGCAACCTTTGCGCGACCAGCATCCCTACGGCGTCGGTAACGATCCGTTGGAAATCCAGTTTGGTGCCATTTTCCCGAAAGAAACCCGCGATCCTCGTAATCGCCCGGCTCCTTTCAACAAGGACACACGCCGTCTGCTGATTCGTTGCGGTGCAGGCATCGACAACCAGGTGAGCAATCCTAGAGCGCGAGGTAACTTGCCGGGTTCCTTAGGTCCCAAGGTGTTCAAGCTACAACAGATTCCCGCCTACAGCGCCACCAATAACAACACCAGCGTCCAGGGCACCGAGGTTAGCACCCAAGCCATTATTCGAGCGGCGTATTTGCAGGTGTTTGGGCGCGATGTGTATGCCGGTCAGCGATCCTCCGCCGCCGAGACCAAGCTAGAAAACGGCGATATTTCCATGCGGGAGTTTATTCGGATTATTGCCAAGTCCGACGCGTTCCGTAAAACCTACTGGACTTCGCTATATGTCATGAAGGCGGTTGAGTATATCCACCGTCGTCTTCTGGGTCGCCCCACCTACGGGCGTGCTGAAACCAACAAGTATTTTGATATTTGTGCCAAGAAAGGCTTCTATGCGTTGGTTGATACCTTGCTCGATGGCAAAGAGTACGAAGAATCCTTTGGTGAAGACACGGTTCCTTACGAGCGTTATTTGACTGCTGGAGGTTTAGCCCTACGTAACACTCGTCCTGGCGCCTTAGGGAATAAGGGCATTGTGGTTAAGCCTGAGCCTGAGAAGCCTCGCTTTATGGAGTTGGGTGAGCCTGTTTCCGCTCGTACCACCGGCGATATGCAGCCTCGGATGGCTCAAGGGGTTAGCAAGCAGCGGGAACAGATCAAGATCTTTAAGCTCACTAACACCGATGACAAGGTGAACCTGAAGCAGGTAGTTCAGGCAGCTTACCGTCAGGCGTTTGAGCGGGATTTAGACCCCTATGTGGTGCGGGCTGAGTTCACCAGTTTGGAAAGCCGTTTGGGTAACCGCGAGATTAACCTGAAAGAGTTTATGGAGGCTTTGGGAACGTCTCAAACCTATGTCCGCGAATTCTATGCGCCCTATCCCAATACCAAGGTGATTGAATTGGGTCTGAAGCACTTCTTGGGTCGGGCTCCGCTGACTCAGGTGGAGATTCGTAAGTACAACAAGATTCTGGCTAGCTCGGGTCTGAAGGGCTTTATCACGGCCATGTTGATGACGCCGGAATACGCCGAATTCTTCGGTGAGGATACGGTGCCTTATCGTCGCTTCCCCACCTTACCTGCGGCGAATTTCCCCAACACGAACCGGTTGTACGACCAGTTGACGAAGCAAAACACCGATGTGGTGGTGCCTAGCTTTGAGCCTGCTACTCCCCTAAGTCGCGCTTAAGCTTTCTTGTTCCTGGCGTGATTCGCGTGCATCTAGACTCCCTTGATTGTAATAATCGAGGGGGTTTGTTTTTTTAGTGTTGAAAACGGAGAGAAGGCAATTGTCCACCTATGAAGTAGTCGAAATCAAGGCTTTTGTGCCGGCAAAGGACTTTGAGCGATCCAAGCAGTTCTATGGTGATATCGGCTTTGAACTGAAATGGTCGGATGAGAGCATGGCTTATTTTGCGGCGGGAAATAGTAGCTTCTTTCTGCAAAATTTCTACGTTGAGGACCATGCTAATAATTTTATGATGCACCTGTTGGTGGAAGATGCTAATAGCTGGTGGCAGCGAGTTTCTGATAGTAACGTGGCGACTAAGTACGGTGTTCGGGTTAGTAAGCCGGAGGATCGAGAGTGGGGAATGCGTGATTTTACGCTGACGGATCCGACGGGAGTGCTTTGGAGGGTTGGGCATAATCTGTGAGGGGTTAGTACTTGGGAATGGGGCGATCGCCCTTCGTTAAAATCAATTTATGATTCAGCGGGGTTAACAATGACGACGACCACGTTACTGATCCAAAGTGAGGCTACGCCTTTAAAAGTGGCGTTGCCGGCGATCGCCCCCATGAGCCCGAAGGAATTTGAAGCATTTTGCCTAGCCAATCGAAAACTACGCATCGAAAGGACAGCGACAGGAGAAGTGATCGTTATGCCCCCTGCTGGTGCAGAGACTGGTAATCGGAATTTTAATATCGCGGCTTACCTATGGATGTGGGCAGAGAAGGACGGGACGGGAATTGGGTTTGATTCGAGTGCTGGGTTTACGTTGCCGAATGGAGCGGTGCGATCGCCCGATGCGTCCTGGATTCGGGGCGATCGCTGGGATCAGTTATCGGATGAGAAGAAAAATTCTTTTGCTCCCATTTGCCCAGACTTTGTCATTGAGCTGATATCTAAGATGGACACTTTGAAAGGCTTGAAAGCCAAGATGGAAGAGTATTTGGAGAATGGTATTGTTTTGGGTTGGCTGATTGATCGCAAAAATAAGACAGTGCATATTTATCGTCCCAATCAAGCGCCCCAGATTCTCGATTCTCCAACCATTATCGATGGAACCCCTGAGCAGTCGCGATTCCACTTTCCGATCGAAAACGTTTAGAAGTCATTAGTATAATATCAGAACCAGAAGCTACGTTCAATA
>CALCTI010000259.1 GCA_937894105.1 uncultured cyanobacterium | reverse complement strand
CTCTACCTTGACGGCGGGTTTATTTTTGGGCATTGAGCGGGCATCGGCGGCGCGATTTTCGTTTCTTTTAGGAATTCCGGCCATTACCCTGGCGGGCATTGTGGAGTTTCCCACGTTGCTGGAGGGGAGCTATGGTCCTCGCGAACTGGGAGTTTTGGCGGTGGCGCTATTGGCGTCGGTGGTGTCGTCCTATGGGGCGATCGCTTTCCTATTGAAATTCCTAAAAACCCAAAGCACCTGGGTCTTCGTCGCCTACCGTTTAATCTTCGGCGTCGGTCTACTGTTGGCGCTGAATTTTGGTTGGTTGACTGAGGCAACGACTTAATAAGAACGATCTACCATTCCTGCTTACACCTCAAACACTATTTTTTCACAACATCATTCCGATACTCTTTAGGAGATAACCCCGTCCAACGCTTAAATGCCCTTCGGAAGGCTCGCACGTCGGCATAGCCCACAAGCTGGGCAACGGTGGCAATATTGATATCAGGATTTGTCAAAAAGTCCTTAGAATTAATCAATCGGAATTCGTCAATTAGGGCTTGTAGGGATGTATTGTTTTGCTTTGCCAGGCGCTGCGCTGTACGGAGGCTGAGGTTAGCTCCTGCCGCTGCCGCTGTCACCTCATAGGTTCCATGGGCAGCATTATCCACAATGCTTTGATAAAGGGGCATTAAGGCAGGGGGACAGGGATTTTTTTGAAGCTTTTGACGCAGCTCTACAAAGTGCTCCTTGATAAAGTCAAACATCTGCGCGTTGGCAGATTGCAACGGTCGGCGAAGGATTTCTTGCGAAAAAATCAGTGCATTACGCCCCGTATTAAAGGAAACTGGCGCCTTGAAAAAGTCTTGATAAGGCTGTAGCGGAACGTCTTTTTTGTTGGCAAACTCAACCCTCTCTAACGGAGCATTGGGGATTGTAATCATATCCAAAAGTCGCCACATTAAACCTGTAACTGCTTCGAGTAAATGCCCTTGATCTCCGCTTTCCAGGGGATGCGAGATCGTAAACTCAACCTCTAATTCCGTTTTGATCAAGCTAGTCTGCGACTGATCGGCCAAAATAGGCGAGTTATCCACAAACCAAGCGAGAGCTGTTTCAAAGTCTGTAGCAAACATCGCTCCCTGAACCAGTCCCCCGAGCATCGAGAACGGTGCACAATGGGCAATTTCCATTGAAATCGCACGCTTGGGAAATCTCTCTACCAATATTTTCATTAACTGGTCCATCATCGGATCGGGCAGTCGAACATCTTGATTCGCATAGTCCAATTCTGAGATATCGATCGCCTCAGAAACCTCATCCAAGGTAATCCCTTGAGAAACGGCATAGGCTAATGTTGCATTCGCCACACTTCCCAACGTTTTAGGGGTAGAGAAATTGGCATAAATCATCCCTTTTTTGGCGTCCATAGACCCCCCACTTTTAAATTTCAACTGTCAAGATAGCAGCAGGCTAAATGCCACTTGAAGACAGGCAGTCTGGGGCGAGCAAGCATATGCTACCGGCAAATGTGTCCCACTTCAACACTCTTGTTCTTTCTGTTCATTTAAACAATAAATAGGAAACAGAATGCTAGTTGAAAAACATTTTCTTGGAGAGCTTCATGCTTTCCGGTATCCCGGCGAAGATCCCACCCATGCTCTCATTATTTCCCATGGATTTGGTGGCCATTGCGGGATTTATGATGCGTTTTGCACCTACTATGCACAGGTCAAAAATGCCGATATTTGGAGCTACGATGCCCCGGGGCATGGGCAGTCAACCCGCAGCACTCGGCCGCGGGGGCAGTTTGAGTTTGCGGAGTGGGCCCAGGCGGGGGTTGATTTTGCTAACCATGTAAAGCAAGAAACGGGATTGCCGGTGTTTCTGCTGGGCTCGAGCTTTGGGGCAGCGGCCGCCTATTCGGGTGCTTACAGCGATGCGGTTACTGCGTCAATTATTATGGGCTCGGCGATGATCCCCGGTGGTCCCTTCACCACACCAATTCGGGAACCGCTGAAGTCTGAAGCGATGCAAAAGGTGCTCAAAATGTGCGGGCGTGGGGCACGTATTGATGTCGATTTGACGTTCGATTTGGATGAGGATTACGGGCTGGAGGGGGCGGTCTAAATGAATCACTCGGAT
>CALCTI010000258.1 GCA_937894105.1 uncultured cyanobacterium | reverse complement strand
TCGCACCTGGCGTAAGCTCCACGTAGCGGTCAACGAGTCCACCGGGGAAATCCTCGCGCCAGTTTTAACGGAATCGCTTAACCATACAGGGTGCATCCACTATCAGTGCAACAACGCCGGGAAAAAGCTATAAAATTCAGTCGCGTGAATTTAGGATCCTTGGCATTCAGTTTGATGAACAGTCTAGCGGCTGGTCAATAGTCTACCGATCCGCATCTGAATGCCAAGGGGGCTCTTCCAAATCCGTAGCAAATTCCCCGTCTAGTTCATCGGGATCAAGCTCCGCCTGCTCCTGATCCCACACCAGGTCGTCAAGGGTTTGATGTTGCGATCGCCGGGACTGGCGTCGATAGCGCTGGCTGGCCAACCTCGGCTCATAAACCGCTTGCCCATCTCGGGTCACCTTGCGCTTAAATTTTGGATCCTCCTCCACCTGCTGGCGCTGCTGCTCCTCAAAGACCTCCGCTTCTTCTAACAGCTCCAAATACAAATCGTAGCGATCCCAGCTATCTCCAACGGCACACCCTGGCTCATCTCGATGGCGGCAGTTTCCATAGCGACAGTTTTGCTGAGCTATCCGATCGCGAATTTCTGGAAAATATCCCGCCAATGCCTCAGGGGTGCACCTAAGGGCGGGCTGGTTAAATCCTGGCGTATCGGCTAACAAGCCCCCCCCCGGCAGCTCAAAAAGCTCCACATGGCGAGTGGTGTGCCGCCCCCGCGCCAGTTTTCCCGATACGGCGCTTACCCGCAGCTTTGCCGTGGGAATTAGGGCGTTGATGGTGCTGGATTTGCCCACCCCCGACGGTCCCGCCACCACCGTGGTGACTCCCCCTAGGGGCGATCGCAAGGCTTCCAGGCTGGGATCTTTTATCACGCTGGTAACAATGGGCTTGTATCCCCAACGGTCCAAGCGGTCTAGCGCCGTGTCCAAAAAGCGATCGCCCACCAAATCCCGCTTATTTAAACACAGACAGATATCAATTCCCGTTGATTCAGCTTTAATTAAAAAACGACTGAGCTGGTTAAAATCTAGGGCCGGTTCTGCCAGGGAAAATACCAATAAAATTCGGTCCACGTTGGCGATGGGCGGGCGGTCTAAATAACTACGCCGAGGGCTGACCTGGGCGATCGCCCCTCGCTGTCCCTGCCAGTCCGGCTCTTCCACGGTGACGCGATCGCCCACCGCCACCCGCTGCCCCACCTTCTTCAGCCGCGCCCGCCGGGTACATAACAACCGCCGAGGGAACTCCACCGTCGGCACCCGGTCTAACCGCACCCAATAATAATTTGCCTGCACCGCCACCACCGTTCCCGTCAAACCGGTTGGGGCGGCGTCCGGTACGTCCGGTACACCATTACCGCTGTTACTGCTAATCTCTACGCTCGGTTCCGCTGGGCCCCTGCCCTGTTTGAGATCCCCCGCCGCCATTATTCGGAATCACGGCTGGGCTTGCGCACCCGGAGCACAAAATGTTCGCCCCGGTCAATCAGGGCCTCCACGGGAAACCCAGCCACCGCCAAACTGTCCGGCACCTGTTCCGTGGGCTCGCCAGGATCAATCAACACTTCCAATCGCTGTCCCGCCACCATTTTTTGGAGCTGTAGCTTGGTGCGCACGAAATTAATAGGACAGGGCGTTCCCCGCAAATCCAACGTTACGTCGATAGGTCCTTCAAGGGGCAGCTCTGAATTGTTCGATTGACTGTTTTTGGGAGCGATCACACTCATATATCTTCAAATCCCTAAAATTTGCCCGAATCACCTGCTGTGTTAAACACTCCTTTAAAAATATCAATAAAATCTGATATTTCAATTTCACCACAAAGTGGATTTATTTTTCGGATTTAAGGCGTCAGCCTAAACTCGGCCAGAATTGAGACTCAATTCAGCCCACTAAGTAAATAAATTACCTAAAAAACCGACGCCTCCTTTGCCCGTTCTCTCTCCGCGTACCTTTGCCAACTGAATCAATAAATCCCGCTCTTCCTTCGGCACCTTGGTAGGAATTACCACCTTCACCGTCAACAAATGATTGCCGCGACTAACGGGATTCCCCAGCCGAGGCACTCCTTTACCCTCCAACGTCAGCACTGTCTCTGGCTGAGTTCCCCCCGGAATTTCCACCGACTCCTTGCCGTCAATGGTATCCACCTCCATTTCGCAGCCTAAAATTGCCTGGAGATAGCCCACCTCCACGTCCGAGCTAACGTTAATCCCGTCTCGCTTGAGGCGATCGTCTTCATTAACAAACAGATATACATACAAATCTCCCGAGGGACCGTTCAGCTTACCCGCATCCCCTTCTCCCGATACCCGCAGCCGGGTACCGTTATCCACCCCCGCCGGAATAGCAATTTTCAACGTCTTAGTTTCCTGCTTCGTTCCCCGTCCAGTACATTCACCACACTTATCCTCAATTACCTGCCCCGACCCGTTACAGGCAGGACAAGCGGACACTTGGGCAAAGCTACCAAAAGGCGTGCGAGTGGCACGACGCACCTGCCCTGACCCACCACAGGTACCACAGGTTTTCGGGCGAGTTCCCGGCTTAGCACCGGAGCCGCTACAGGTGGTGCAATTTTCCAGATGACTAATGCGGATTTCTTTTTCGCCCCCAAACACCGCGTCAGAAAAATCTAGCTTTAAATCAAGGCGCAAATCGTCGCCGCGTACCGGTCCTGATCGCCGCCGCCCGCCGCCGCCCGCTGCTGCAGCGCCACCAAAGCCCCCGAAAAAGCTTTCAAAAATATCGGCAAATCCGCCCATATCGCCCATATCCTGGAAGCCAGCCCCACCGGCCGCCGCCCCAGACACCCCGGCTTCTCCAAACCGGTCATAACGAGCCCGCATCTCCGTCTCTGACAAGACTTCGTAAGCCTTATTGATATCTTTGAAACGATCCTCCGCTCCCGGGTCTTTATTAACGTCCGGGTGATACTTACGAGCAAGCCGACGATAGGCACGCTTCAGTTCGTCCTTATCTGCCGTGCGCGCAACGCCTAAAATCTCGTAGTAATCGCTTGACATAGCGTACTTGCTTCAATCCGTAGAAATATCAATAAAATGGGGCTCGAAAACACAACCCTTGCAGCTTTTCTTCAGTGCAACTTTCGTTGGGCACTTCACGTATTAAGTTTACGCGTTAGATACTCAGTCTGCGGTCCAGAATCACTGGCTATTCTGAACCATGATAAACGCCAATCTTAAAGTTTTTTTATTTCTACCGTGCGGATGTTTCTACCTAACCCACCTGTTGTTCTCGGGGATCATATTTCAGATCAACCCAGTAACGAATAATTATCCACCAATTACCCCTATTCGATCGCCTCATAGTCGGCGGTAACGGTGGCACTGTCGTAGTCCAAATCGTCGCCCAGATCCAGATCAAAATCATCGCCACCCAGATCCAAATCATCCTCTAAATCTGACGAATCCCCAGAGCTGGGGCTATTACCAGGCGATCCCCCTTGTGCTGTGGCACTCATCATTGCTGGGTCAGCAACCCTAGTGGCATCGGAGGGACCATCAATTAAATCTTCTAAGCCTTCTAAAATTTCTTCCGTAGAGTGGTGGTCACGGTTTTCATGGCTACCACTTGGAGCCGATGCTGGCGCTGGGGAGGCAGCCGGAGCGGCAGTTACTGTTGGTTTTGATGCAGCAGCTTTCTTCCTGTCGTCAGCTTCTCCGTACACTGATCGCCCAATATCCAAGAGCCCCTGACGTAGCTCGTCCACCGCTTCCTGAAACTCATTTTCCTCCACCTCATCATTGGCCGATGCGGATCGCACCCGATTCACCAACGTCAACAAATTCTGTCGGGTAATCTCGTCCAACAGGGCTGCATTATCTTCCAAAGCTCCCTCGTAGCTCACAATGAGATTTTCCGCCTCGTTGCGCAATGCGGCGATCGCCTGACGTCGCTGGTCCTCCTCCGCGAAGAAATCCGCCTCCCGGCGCATCATATCCACCTCTTCGCCACTGAGTCCGCCCGTGTTGCTAATGCTGATACTTTGGACCTTGTCGGTGCCCTTATCCAACGCCGACACATTTAGAATGCCGTCCGCATCAATTTCAAACGTCACCTCAATTTGCGGCAGTCCCCGAGGAGCCGGGGGAATTCCTTCCAGCAAAAACTGCCCCAGGCTCTTATTGTCCTCAGCCATTGCCCGCTCTCCCTGGAGCACCTGAATTTCCACAGATCGCTGCCCATCCACCGCCGTGGAAAACACCTGGGACTTACTGCTGGGAATGGTGGTATTGCGTTCAATAACCCGAGTAAAGACCCCTCCAAGCGTTTCAATGCCCAAGGACAACGGGGTCACATCCAGCAGCAATAGATCTTGCACCTCGCCCCCCAGGACCCCCGCTTGAATGGCCGCCCCTAGGGCAACCGCCTCATCAGGATTAACGGAGCGATCAGGAATTTTACCCCCAAAGAAATCGCTTACCGCGTGCTGCACAGCCGGAATCCGTGTGGAGCCCCCCACCAAAATAATCCGGTCAATATTTTCCATTTTCAGCCCGCTATCCTTCAGTGCTTGCTCCACCGGTTCCATGGACGCTTGCACTAGCTCTGACACCAAAGTTTCAAACTGGGGGCGAGATAACTCCATCTCCAAATTTTTAGGACCGGTTTCATCAGCGGTAATAAACGGCAAATTAATCGCCGTGCTTTGGGTACTGGACAGTTCAATCTTCGCCCGTTCCGCCGCTTCCCGTAGGCGCTGGGTCGCCATCTTATCCGACGATAAGTCAATCCCCTCTTGCTTCTTAAATTCCTCTGCAATCCACCGCAGCACAAACTGGTCAAAATCGTCGCCGCCTAAGTGGTTATTGCCAGCGGTGGCGTTAACCTCAAAAACCCCGTCCCCGAGCTGCAAAATCGACACATCAAAGGTTCCCCCGCCCAGGTCAAATACCAAAATGCGCTGTTCCACATCCTGCTTATCCAGACCGTAGGAGAGGGCAGCGGCGGTGGGCTCGTTAATAATTCGCAGTACTTCAAGCCCCGCAATTTGCCCGGCGTTCTTGGTGGCCTGGCGCTGGGCATCGGTAAAGTAGGCAGGCACGGTAATCACCGCCTTATCCACCGGCTCACCTAAATAATTCTCTGCGTCTTGTTTTAGCTTTTTAAGAACCCTGGCGGAGATTTGCTGAGGGGTATAAACCTTGTCGCGAATTTGCACATCAACGGTGTTGTCTCGCCCAGAAACGCAGTTGTAGGGCACTGTGCTGCGCTCCTGCTCCGTTTCCTCCCACCGTCGTCCGATAAAGCGCTTGACGCTGTAGATGGTATTTTCTGCGTTGGTTACCGCCTGGCGCTTAGCGAGCTGCCCCACCAACAGGTCATCGCCTTTGGAAAAGGCAACAATGCTTGGGGTGGTGCGACCGCCTTCTGTGTTGGGGATCACAATGGGCTGCCCCCCTTCCAGTACGGCCACACAGCTATTGGTGGTGCCTAAGTCGATGCCGATAACCTTTCCCATGGTGTTGTCCGTACGGCGAGGGTGAACGGTAAGTAGCGATGGATGCGTGACGGTCGGCGGTGGCGATCGCCCCAGTTGCCAACCCAATTGGAACCTCGACTTATAGGTTACCCCCTACCACCGAGAAAAGCTGCATTCTGGAAACCGCACTGTGAAAGCGACAGTCTGAACAACGAAGTATGGCTGAAGGGCACAGCATCACGAAAACGCCCAAAAAACTCAATCAGAAATCGGACAGCAACTCTAAAAACCGCAGGCGAAGAAAATAACATTCTTCGCCTTCATTAAAAAATTGATCTTTGTATTCGCTATGTTCAAAAAGTTCTTAAGCCCATTCAAGGCTTTTTGAGATCTCTTTTAAGCCTTTGAAGAAACAACTTAGCAGAAAAATTCTACAGGTTTTAATTATCCGAAGTACCTAGAGCATTTTCAACGTTATCAATAACCGTATCAGCATCCTTTGAGTTTTCCGGCGTATTCATTTTCGACTTATCTGCACTGCCTTGAGTGCTATTAAGTCCATCTTTAGCGCGAGATGAAACCTTTTCATGATTTTGGGGATGCGCTTCGCTCACTTCTTTAGATCGCTGCTCACTTTTACTTAAAGTTTTAACGCCGTCCGAGGGATCGCTGGCTTTGCTTCCGATGGCGGCAGCAGGGGATACATTGGCAATCAGGAGGGAGATTCCTACTAGGGGGGCGATCACCCAGCCCTTAAAAACGCGAAAAAATCAACTATCCTAAAACCTCTACAATTTTATTTTCTGACAATGGGAAATGGGGAAGATAAAAATCAATTCAGTCTCTAGATAAAAATAGAAAGTTAACTGCTCTAAAGCCCTTTCTCTTGGACTTAGAATTTTTATCTTTAGGGGTTAGTTTCGACTTTTTCTGACTTTTACCTATTATTCAAATGCTATTTCTATAACACCAGAAAATCAGAATTCTATAATCCTTGTAGGGAGTGATTTGTGTTAGGAAAAGTCGAGCGATTCCTATAACCAACGATTTCCCCCAAAAAAATCCCGGCTTTAAACGATTAAGTCAAAGCCGAGGTGCAAAGGTACGCAATTAAAGCTATTTCGAAGAGGGGCTAAGAACCTCCGCTGGACCCAGGGGCCGCAACTTTTACCATGGCGTGGCGCAATACGCGATCGCCAATGGTATAACCCCGCTGTAGCTCTTCAATCACCACATCTTCGGGATATTCCTCGCTCGCTTCCCGCATCACTGCCTCATGCAAATTCGGATCAAACTCCTGGCCCTGGGGACGCATGGGCGATACGCCTAATCGCTTTAGGCTGTCCACTAGCTGCTTATAAATGCCCTGATAGCTCTTGTGGATATTGGTTTCCGAATCGTTTTGGGGTTTGATTAGGGTCCGTGCCCGCTCAAAGTTATCCACCACTGCCAACAGCTCGCGAATAGTGTCGCATTTGATTTTTTCCGCCTGTTCTTCCCGCTCCTTTTGGGTGCGCTTACGGAAATTTTCAAAGTCTGCCGAGAGGCGGGCATACTGTCCCGTGCTGTTTTCTAGCTGAGCCCGCAGCCCTTCCATTTCCCGCATTAAATCGGTCATGGCTGCCTGGTAGCTTGCGGTTTCTTCCACGCCAGCGCTGGTATCAGGCACCGTATCAGTGGTGTCCTCGACGCTATCGTCAATATCCAAATCGTCTAAGGTTGCCGGAGCTTCCTCGCTCCCTTCCGCTACCACTTCCGGGGCGATCGCCTCATCAGCTCCCTCAGCAACGGCTTCACCGGTGATGGGGTCCATATCGGCATCCTCTTCCGGCGACGTGATCTCAGGGGACACAACCTCCGGTGGGGTTTCCGAGGAGGTATCATCGCCCGTTGAGTCAGCCGTAGCCGATGGATCGGTAGGTTCCGTTGCTTCTACGGTTTCTTCGGTTTGATTTTCCTCGTCAATCATGTCCCTTCGTCTTATTTTTTACGTTTTACGGTCTGCGCTATTGATGGCTACGTATCGTAGCTGTGAAAAATTTTACGACTTATTCTAGGGCGTGTCATCAACTAAGCTCCAGAAACCTTGCGCAGTGGAGGGTATACGCCTTGCATAAATGAACGGTACTGAGGGCTGAAACCTTGACAGCTCTTAACTTAGAGATTTAATGAATGGCAGCCCTTAGGTACTACCGCTGATAATCTTACCGTCCAATGTGCTGGGAATAAACGGCGAAAACTGGCGATCGCTCCCAGCTCCTCCCCGTCGAGGATGTTTTTTAGCACCCCCCTATAGTCGCTTCAATAAACAACAAAACACATTAAAACATTCTGCCAAATCTAGAACCGCACGATTAGCTTTGCCAACCCTTCGCCACCGCCAAGGATTAGCGAAGGGTTGGCGAAATCCTCAGCGCTTATTCACCGTCTCGTGAATTGATACGTTGACTGTAAATATTGCTGATGAATAAAGTTGCCTATGAATAATAATTGCCGATGAATATTGCCGATAAATAATATTGCCGATGAATATTGCCTATGAATAATAATTGCCGGTGAATGTTGCCGCTTGCCCTAGGCTTTATTGGGATTAGCAAGGTTGCGAAATCGGGTGTACTGGGGCTCGAACAGCATTTTTACCACCCCCGTAGGACCGTTACGGTGTTTGGTAATAATAATTTCCGCAATGCCGCGATCAGGGGTGTCGGGATTATAGTACTCGTCCCGATACAACATAATCACCAAATCGGCGTCCTGCTCAATGGATCCCGATTCTCGTAGGTCCGACATCATGGGGCGTTTATTGGTGCGTGATTCAACGCCCCGGCTGAGCTGGGACAGGGCCAATACCGGGACCCCCAATTCGCGGGCTAAGCCTTTGAGCGATCGCGTAATCTTTGACAGCTCCTGCACTCGGTTATCGCCGCCCGTTTCCATTAGCTGAAGATAATCAATAATCACCATTCCCAGCCCACCGTTCTCCGCCTGAAGCCGCCGCACCTTGGATCGCATTTCCGTAATAGCAATATCCGCTGTATCGTCAATAAATAGCTTCATATCGCTCAGAGTACTGATAGCGTTTCCCAAAGTCAGCCACTCGTGCTGCCCAATACGCCCGGCTCGCAATCGCCCGCTTTCAATTTGCGCCTCGCTAGACAAAATACGATACACCAACTGCTCCTTGGACATTTCCAGGCTATAAATCGCCACCGGTAACTTATGGATAGCGGAAATACTGCGGGCAATATTTAGCACAAAGCTGGTTTTACCCATTGCCGGTCGCCCCGCCACAATAATCAGGTCAGAGCGCTGGAACCCTTGGGTCATGGCATCCAGGTCGTAAAATCCACAGCTTAGCCCCGGCACTGTTTCTCCCATGCTGCGGCTTTCAATTTCCGAAAACGTGTTGGTCAGCACGTCAGCCATGGACGTTAGGCTATTTTTCGATTTTGACTGGGTGATATTAAACAGCCGTTGTTCCGCCTTATCCAGGGCTTTGGGCAGGGGGTCTATGGTGTCGTAGG
>CALCTI010000257.1 GCA_937894105.1 uncultured cyanobacterium | reverse complement strand
GGTGACTAGTTGTACGTTTTGCCAGGGGGGGCGATCGCTATAACGCTCCGTCATGCGGTCCAAGCTAGCGGCAATGGGATCCACCACCGCCCCCAGCCGAAACTCAGGGTGCTCCAGCCCAATGCGCGTCCAGTGGGTGCCCCACCGCCCCGCTCCAACCACCGCAATCCTTACCATGGATTAACTCCCGTTTCGCGTGCCTCTAGCCCAGTCTTCCCCATCCTAGGCAATCCTCCGAAAGATGGCGTGATATCATTCTTAATCGCGCCAATTGCAGCATTTTGCAAAATAGTATTTTGTGCCCAATCCGCATAGAAAACCCCTGCTTAAAATTGCACAGCGCCTTTTGCCAACCCCCATTACACAGGAGAAATTCCTATGACCAAGCGCACCTTTGGCGGCACCGTCCGCAAACGTAAGCGCGTATCCGGCTTTCGCGTTCGTATGCGCACCCAGAACGGGCGCAGCACCCTCAAATCTCGCCGCAAGAAAGGGCGCGCTCGTTTGTCTGCATAAATTTGTCTGCATAGGTCGCTGTTGAGGTCTAACAGTGTGCTTTTCGCAGTGTGTTCTTATGCGCTTTACATGGGGCATTAATTTAGGGACTTTCCCTCGCCAGGGTTGTGGTCTGCCACTTCCGTAATGCCCCCGCCTGTTTTTTGGTTTTGTTTAAATTCTTTTCCCCTTGCTGACCGTAGGGCGTGTGCTTCTATGGCATTACCCAAGGTCCATCGCCTTCGCGATCGCCACATTTTCGAAAAACTCCGCAAACAGGGCCTTCGTCGCCGCAGCAAAACCATGACTGTGTGGGCCCTAAAGCGCAACCCTTCACCAACGCCGATCCCCACCCAATTTGGCGTTGCTATCAGCAAAAAAGTCCATAAGCGGGCGGTGGTGCGCAACCGTATTCGCCGTCGCATTCACAGCGCCATTGTGGTCCTGCGCGATCGCCTTCAGCCCGACTGGTGTATTCGGATTTCCGCCCGAGACGCGTCCTTAGACTGCGAATATTCCCAGTTTCTGCAAGAATTAGAAACAATACTTAGCGAAATCGAGGTACTTCATGGGCGTTAAGGAAGATATTTATTACGACGGCGGTCCCCACATCGGCGAATTGATTGTCAACATTTTGCTGGGCTTTACGGTGATTTGTTTGCCCCTGACGGTGGGTGCGATCGTGCGTGCCCTGTGGCTACGGTTTCGCATCACCAGCCGCCGCATCACCGTCATTGGTGGCTGGCTCGGGCGCGATCGCTCGGACATTATTTATTCAGAAATTGCCAAAGTGGTCACCGTCCCTCGCGGCTTGGGACTTTGGGGCGATATGGTGCTAACCCTGAAAGATGGCAGCCGTTTGGAAATGCGTGGGGTGCCCAACTACCGTGAAGCCTACGACTACATCACCGATCGCTTATCGGACCGGGCCCGCAAAGCTAGCGGGGCGATCGGTGCAGAAGCAAAAGCAAAAGCCGGCGCCCAAAAATAAACACAATCAAAATTGGTAGGGTGTGTTGCTCTTGGCAACGCACCGCTAATGAGAAGGGAAATCTCTGCGGTGCGTTGCGAGCAACACACCCTACCAATTTTTTAATCCAGCTTAATCCAGCAGATCCGCGCCTCGACGGTATAGTTCGCGGGCGTAGTCAGTCCAGGTACCCTGACCCCAATACCGGAAGCAGCTTGTTTCCACCAGCATTAAGTACAGCAGAGCCTCTTGGTAATCCTGGCGCTGGGTCACGCTGGGATCCTCCGCTACCAGGCGATCATATTTTTGGTGGAACTTGACGCTCAGCTCATTCATGGGCTCCAACACATTGTCATAGCCCTTGACCCAGCTCAGGTCATTGGTCCAAGAGGCCCCGTCCATATGGAATTGGTGATCGGTGGATTTTAGCTCCGCGATCGCCACCTCCACCTTTTCAGAGGTGGACGAGTCGGGATCTACCCGCTGCCAAATTTTCGCCTGACCCACCGCCTGACATTCGGGGAAATCCGTCTCAGGGATACCCATTGCGGCGATCGCCTCCAAATACTCGGTACCCGTGAGCCCCACGGTGCCCTGGTTGCCCGCGTCACGAATCTGCTCCCACACTGGCGGATAATCCCGAGGAAACTCGTTCATCATCACCCCGCCATTTTCCCCGTCAGCAATTTGGGTCACCAGCGACGGCACCCCATGACCGCTCAACGTTTGCTGAGCGCGCCCCATCGCCTCGTGGTAAGGCTGCATTTGCGCCACCAGCATCGTAACGGATCACTGGGATTTAATCAGCGCCGTAATGGCCACCGTCTCCCCCCGAGAATTGCGAGCCACCAGTCGATTGGGCAAATACTTATCGTCCTGGGGAATGCCAGACCCATCGGGGCGCTCCACCGAATGCTCCTGCACCATCAGCCACTGATAGCCGCACTCCTTCAGAGCCTTGATGTACTCATATAAGGTGTCCGGGTGGTTGGGCAGGTGCATTTCCGGTGGCGAAAATCCCCGCACCCGCTTCAGGGCATCCGTGCCAAAAATCGCGGCAAAATACTGCTGCCACGCCTGTATTTGTAGCTTCAAATCGGGGATCGGCGTCGACGGAGCAACCGCGTGGCTCCACATGGTGCCCAGCCATTCCACGCCGCCGGAATATTGATCGTTGAGGGTAATCAGTTTCAGCTTGTCTAGAACGTCGTTGCGTCCCATTTGCACCAGCCCCCACAGCAAATTGCCCGAATAGTCGAGCATAATGCGCGGGGAGCAGCCAGAATCCACCAGTTGGGGGATAAATTCACCCATACGCTGGTAACACCAGGCAAAGACGCCCGCGTTGTGGTTATCCCCGTCTCCCTGGTTGTTGAACATATGCTCCAGGTTGCAAATAAGCGCCCCGTTTTCCCCGGCGGGGATCGTCGGCTGGTGCATATGTAGGGCACAGGCAAAGCTGGAGCCTAAGCTGCGAAACTGGTCCAGGGTTAAGCCGGTTTTCCCGAAGTAAACGGGGTCTTTTCCAGAAACGACTTTGGAAATAACGGCTTCATCACCGGATACATTGGGAAGGTGGGGGTATCGCTCCAAGGCGATCGCCCCGGACTGTTGAGTTAAAACGCCAACCATAAAAACGGTTCCTCAAATATCTTTTGTTTTGCTCGATTGCTTAGAAATACTTATCTAGAAATACTTGCCTAGAAATATTGGCATTGCAGGTTTAGGAGAGGAAACAGCATTACACCGGTAGGGCGTGTTGCCCTAGCAACGCACCGCCACTGAGGTTAATCTTCTACGGTGCGTTGTGAAAAGCAACACACCCTACCTCCTCAAATTCAGCAACGCCGAAATATTTACTTAGGAATATTTGCTTAGAAATATTGGAGCAGTGGTCAAAAATTCGGTCTCGCTAAGTTCGTGGAGCATTGGTTCTAATGACCTGACATAACTCATGACCTGACGTAGCTCAGCCATTAGGTGCTATCTCTAATCAGCTTTGTTCAATCTATTCTTTACCGCCTTAGCTCAATGCTTTCTCTGCCCTATTCTAAGAGAGCAACCAGGGCTGAAGCTCCATAATTCTCTTCTTCTAAGGTTCTCTTTGGGATCGAGGCGATCGCCCCCACCCCCCTGAGGCAATTCCATAGAATTTCACTTTCTCTTCCGAAAAATTGTCCGCCAAATTCGCTACAGTTTTTCGTGAATATGGCTTTTTCTTTGTCTCAAAAATTCCATTTGCGGTATTGCATTTTTGTATTTGACAGGTCCAAACGGAAGCGACATAATCTCAGCAAACTCATTCACTGAAATGGTTTTAGCTATTCAAGTTCAATGATCTCCGCCTGGAGATCATGAGGCTAACTTCACTGGGATTGTTACGGGATCGAACGGCGATCGCTCACCTTCCATCCCCCGATGCCCACTTCAATTTCCAGTTCGTTAAATTAATTAATTTAAGACCCGTCTTAAAGTCACCCGTTTCAAAAACGTTAGAGGAAGCCCTATGTACATTGTCCAAATCGCATCAGAGTGCGCCCCCGTCATCAAAGCAGGCGGTCTGGGAGATGTGGTTTATGGACTGAGTCGGGAACTAGAAGGTCGAGGACACTGCGTCGAAATCATCCTCCCCAAATACGACTGCATGCGCTACGACCAAGTGTGGGGAATGCACGACGCTTACCGGGACCTGTGGGTGCCCTGGAACGGCGGAGCCATTCACACCTCCGTTTATTGCGGCTGGGTTCATGGTCGCCTGTGCTTCTTTATTGAGCCCCACAGCGGCGACAACTTTTTCAATCGCGGTCATTACTACGGCAGCCTGGATGACCATATGCGCTTTGCCTTCTTCAGCAAAGCTGCCCTGGAATTTCTCCTCAAAAGCAACAAGCGCCCGGACATCATTCACTGTCATGACTGGCAAACAGGAATGCTTCCGGCCATGCTGTACGAAATGTACTCCCACCATGGCATGAACAACCAGCGCGTTTGCTACACCATCCATAACTTCAAACACCAGGGGGTGGCCGGCGCTGATGTGCTCTGGGCAACGGGGCTCAACAATGACGCCTATTACTACCAGAGCGATCGCCTCCAGGACAACTTCAACCCCACCGCCATTAACTTTATGAAGGCGGGCATCGTTTACGCCAACTACATCAATACCGTTTCTCCCCACCACGCCTGGGAAGCGCGCCACTCCGACATTAGCTGTGGGTTGGGGCACACTTTAGAAGTGCACAATCAAAAATTTGGCGGCATCTTAAACGGCGTTGATTACGAGGTATGGAATCCGGACACCGATACGCAGATTTCCCACAATTACAGCGCCGCTCGCTTTGATCAAAAAGCGAAAAACAAGGCAACCCTACGGGAACGGATGTTGCTGCGGGATGTGGATCGCCCCATTGTTGCGTACATTGGGCGTTTAGATGATCAAAAGGGCGTCCATCTGGTGCACCACGCTATGTACTACGCGATCGCCAACAAAGCCCAGTTTGTCCTACTGGGATCGGCGACGGCCTCCCATATTGGCTCGTGGTTCTGGCATGAAAAGCAGAACCTAAACGATAATCCTGACTGCCATTTAGAACTGGGCTTCAACGAAGAGCTGTCCCACTTAATTTATGCCGGGTCGGACATTATGGTGGTGCCCAGCAATTATGAGCCCTGTGGACTCACCCAGATTTTGGGGTTGCGCTACGGGACGGTGCCGGTGGTGCGCGGGGTGGGTGGTTTGGTGAATACGGTGTTTGATCGGGACCACGACAAGGATCATGCCCCCGAAAAGCGCAATGGCTATGTGTTCCACCAAACGGACAACCATGCCTTGGAGTCGGCTTTAAATCGGGCAATTGGGCTGTGGCATGACTATCCCAAAGAATTTGAGCAGTTAGCACTTCAGGGTATGGAACATGACTACTCTTGGACCAGTCCTGGAGAGCAGTATTTAAGCGTTTACGAGCATATTCGTTGTTAATGCGTCTTTTTTAATGGCTTTTCTGATTAAATAAAGTTTTTAAGCGGTAAGATTTAGTTAGTAAATTCACCTTCACTCAGGTGTAAAGCCTAACTTCTTTACCCGTAGTAGGGGTGAATTCACTAACGTCATATCCTGCTTCTAAAAGGCTGAGACTTAAAACTTTTGAGGGGTCTACCCTGATGGACCCACTTTTTATTGAGTCTTATTTTTCTTTGAGTCATGCCCCTCAGCACAAAGCGATGTGCTGTGGTTATTGACGGAAAAGGCTAGGCGATGGGGAACCCAGTATTGGGTTCAAGAGTTTAGATAACGATATTATTTGAGGGTGTTGGTTAAGGGTGAGTCAGAATCTTCCTCAAATATGGCGATCGCATCTCCCTTCCCTTGAAGCAACGGAAACCTTAGGGAAAAAGTTAGGACAAGCCCTGCAACCTGGGGCAGTGATTTTGCTCTCGGGGGATTTGGGCGCGGGAAAAACCACCCTGGTGAAGGCGATCGCTCAAGGGCTGGGTATTGGGGACCCGGTTAACAGTCCCACCTTTGTGCTGGTAAACGAGTATTTTTCCGGGCGATCGCCCCTGTATCACTTTGATCTGTACCGTCTGGAGCCAGCGGGAGTGGCCGGGGTGGACCCGGAAATGTATTGGGAAGGGTTGGAGGTGGAACCGGGCATTGTGGCCATTGAATGGGCGGAGCGGATGCCCTATTTGCCGGGCGATCGCCTAGAAATCCGCCTTAACTTCAGCGCCACCTCTGGGACGGTAATTGAAAGTCCCCTGTCTGGTCGCGACATTTGTATCCAGCAGTTCGGCACGGTTCCCGGTTGGAATATTGCGGATCTCAACGGGCTTTTTTAAAGGCTTACCTCTGGATTGGCGTCGCTGGAGGGCGGGTTTTCAATAATAAAAGGTTGGGGAACGGCCGGGGCGGGCTTGGGTTGAGACTGGGAGCGCCACTGGCGAATTTGCTGTTGGGCGAGGGCGTAGCCGCTGGTGCCCTGGGGGATTTTTTGCAGCCAGCCGATCGCCGTCGCCGAATCAAAAGCACCCTGCTGACGCGCCTGGGTTACCACCTGACGGCTCCAGCGATCCATGCCCTGGCGCACTTGGGAATACACCGCCGTGCCGTTGCCAATGCGCTGGGCGATCGCTAATGCCCGGGTCAAACCATCAATGGTATTGCTGGCGGCCGTTTGTTGGGCCACCTGCCAGTTTTTCTGGGCGCTTTGTTCACGCTGCCACTGGCTCACCAATCGCTGGGCTCGGTCCGAGAGGGCGCGATCGCTATTGGCCAACGACTGGGCCACCTGCACCGCCTGGGACCAGTTTTGCCCGCTTGCATAGGTTTGAGCGCGATTTAAAATAGGCTGATCCTGCCGCCGCTCGAGCTGACTACGCCACTGGCGAATATCCGCCGTCGCTTCGCTGCCCAGGGGGCTGTTTTTGGGGATTTTGCTGGCAACGGCGATCGCCGACTGTAGCTGATTTACAGATCCGCCCTGGGCCGTCTCTCGCGCCCGATCCAACCGAGGCTGGTCCCGCTGACGCTGCCATTCTTCACTCCAGGTGCCCACGAGTCGCTGGGCTTCGCTGTATTGCCCACTCGATTCAGGCACCCGTCGCGCCTGGGCGATCGCATCGGTATAGTCCGCCGCCGTGCCCCGGGCCGCAATGCGCTTTGCCCGGTCCAAATAGCCCACAAATTCCGTATCCCGCTGCCACCGGGCAATCATACGCTGGGCCCGGTCGTACAGGGGGCGATCGCTGGTTACCCGCGACGCTTCGGCAATGGCCAGCTCCAAATCCGCCGGAGTGCCTCGGTCTGCCGTTGCCAGCGCCCGCGCTAAGGTTTGCAGGTCAAAGCGCTCTGCGGTGTAGCTAGAATTATCTGGGAGCAAATTGGCGATCGCTAACGCCCCAGTGCCATTGCCCCCAGCCAGTTCCTGTCGCGCCTTAGCCAAAAGCTGGTCTGCAATCTCCACCTGCGCCTCTTGGGCTTCGTTATACAGGGGACTATTTAACTCAATGCTAGCAAGCAATTCCAGGGCTTTTTCGTAGCCAGATTGGGAGCGCCCCTTTGCCAACTTTTGTGCCCGGCGGATTTTGCCGTTATCGCGAATCAGCGCCTTGAATCGCAAATTTAACTCGCCGTGTTTTTCGTTGGACCAGTAGGGATTATCCACCCCCCGCAGCCGTTCTAGAAATATCTGCGCCTCGCCCCAACGCTTTTGCTCCATGGCTGACAGGGCATCCTCCTGTAGCTTTTCCGCCTCGGACCACAGGGAGCGCCACCCTTAGATTTTGTCCGCCAGCAGTTCGCGAGTGGCCGAATCGTCGGGAATTCTACTGACAATGGCGATCGCCCGGTCCAAATCCCCCGCGTCAACCACCGCCTCCGTCAAATCCAGCAGCTCTTCGGTCCACTTGGTTAAATATTCGTTCGCTAGGGGACGTAGCCCGTCATCGTCGCCCAGCCCTTCCAGCAATTTAATAGCATCCAGCAAATCTTCTGGGGTGCGCCGTTTCGCCGACAGCTCCGCACAATATAACCGCACCGATCCCGACGCCATCGGCCAAAACACCGACGGGCAGGTGGGCAGGGCGGGCACCTGAAGCAACACAATGACGGACGTGGCGATGACCCCTCCCAAACCAGTGCAGCCCAGCACCATCCAAAACCACCATTGGGTAAAGAGGTGGGGGACGCGTCGTTTTTTCTTGTGCGGGGACGCCTGGCTCGGAGTTTGGGTTAAACGTGTCGAGGACACCGGTCGAGATCGTCCCGGCGGCAGTGTTGATTGGCGGCGCGATCGCCGGGTCGGAGGCGGCAGGGTCAAATCAATCTCCGGATCCGACTGCCGTTGATCGTGCCAACGGGGATCTGGAGGCTGAAATTTTGACCTGGGGGGCGATCGCCGTGGTGGTTGCATAGAAATAAAATCGCAAATCCTGAGGGCAGAACGCCTAAGACTCGCAAAGCCGAAGCGCTAAAGCAATGGAAAAAGCAATGAACCAACAGGTTAGCTTAAACCCAAGAGTTAAATAATCTGAATTTAAGTAATCTGATTTTTATTGAGCAATGTACTTGAGTGTAATCGCACATTCTCAAGACATCAAATTTTAAGGATTCCGTACCCAAAAACCCTACCCAAAACCCCTAAAACAATAAATCAGCCACCATTTCCCAGTGAGTTCCCTTTCTCAGAAGAATGGGATCGTAAGTGGTCAAATCCACCACCGTTGATACGTCAGTGCTAAATTCCACCTGTTTATCATCAATAACCAAGTCCACAATGCCGTCAAACTGATCCCACAGTCGGGCGCTAGACAGGTCCACTTTTTCCATTTCATCCCATTTTGGCGCGGGGGTTTCCTCGGGAATATGAGCCGATGTGGAAACAATCGGATTCCGCAACGTTTGCAGCAAGCTTTGGCAAATGGCGTTATCGGGCACGCGAATCCCCACATTTTTTCGCTTGGGGTTCATCACCACCCGAGGCACCAGCTTGGTGGCGGGCAGCACAAAGGTGTAAGGACCGGGGATAAGCTGACGCATCACCCGGTAGGCTTCATCGCTCACCACGGCGTAGTCGGAAATATTGGACAGGGACGAGCACAAAAACGTGAGGGGCTTATCGTTGGACAGGCGCTTAATTTGCCGCACCCGTTTCACCGCTTGGGGTGAGGTCATATCGCAGCCGATCGCCGGCACCGTATCGGTGGGATACAGTGCAATCTTGCCCCGCCGTAAATCATTACAAACGCGGTCTACTTCCCGCTGCTGGGGAGTCTCGGGATGAACTTGGTAGTGCTGTGCCATTGTCCCTGGCTAGTATTCCTAGGCTGAACTGAGCTGAATAGACCTCTGGCATACCTCTGGCATGTCTCAAAAACTGCTGGAAGCTTTCATTTCGAGGTCTAACTGTGTGTCCTGACGTTTTTGGGATATACCCGTCACGATTGTAGCGATCGCCACAGACCGTTGGCAGCACTTGGATGATTAACTTTACGGCTCAGCAATTTGCATTCAAGAATTACCCTAGGAACAGGTTGAGCGACTAAGGGGGAGACCGGGTGAAAGTTGCGTACTTGGAATGTCCAACGGGAATTGCGGGGGATATGTGTTAGAGGGCGTTGGTAGACTAGGGGTTGCCACAGGAGGTATTGCGAGCTTCACTGGCATGGT